>JBEVMD010000401.1:0-14428 GCA_040508835.1 Duganella sp.
TGGAGGAGTGCGGCCTGCCCTACCGGGTGGTGCCGGTGAATATCGGCCGGGGCGACCAGATGGCGCCGGACTTCCTGGCGATCTCGCCCAACAACAAGATCCCGGCCATCGTCGATACCGACGCCGATGGCCAGACCTTGAGCATATTCGAGAGCGCGGCCATCCTGATCTACCTGGCCGACAAGACGGGCAAGTTGCTGCCCGCTGCCGGGCCGGCGCGCTACAAGGTGCTGGAATGGCTGAGCTGGCAGATTGGCGGCCTCGGTCCCATCCTGGGCCAGGTGGGCTTTTTCGAAATCCGCTCGCCCGAGAAATCGGCGCTGGCCAGCCAGCGCTTCCTGGAAGAGTCGGACCGGCTGCTGGGCGTGATGGACAAGCAATTGGCGCAGCACACCTACATTGCCGGCGAGGATTACAGCATTGCCGACATCGCCTGCTACCCGTGGGTGGCGGGCATCGACGCCGTTTTAAAACCGGCGCTGGGCGCGAGCCTGGCCGCCAAACCGCACCTGCGGCGCTGGATGGATCTGCTGGCCGCGCGCCCGGCCGTCCAGCGCGGCATGGCTTTACCTAAAGTTTAAGGAACAATATGAGTGCTGATACCGACATCCAACTGAGCGGCCCCTTCAAGGCCACCGACGGCTCCGGCCGGGCCCACGACGTCAAGGCCATCCGCATCTTCGACGAGGGCTATGGCGCCATCGACGTGTACGTGGATTTTGCCGGGTCCGTGAGCGGCCTGCACAAGGACAAGAGCCTGATCGACGCCATCGTGGCGCAACTGCGCACCGTCGGCTACAAGGGCCCTGCCCTGACCGCCGGCGACCCGGTGCTGCAGGAAGCCAAGCTGCTGGTGCTGGAAGCGCCGGACGAATTCAACACCTTTGCAGCCGGCAAGGGCTGGAAGGACCTGGCGGAAGAATTCGGCGACGAATAATCATCCGCTGGACGACGATCCGTCATTGCGCGCAGGCCGCAAGGCAATCTTTTTCCGCCGGATAAAAATCCGCCATTCCCGCGCAGGCGGGAATCCAGGTTGTTTGCAGACCATCGACATTCGATTCCGGCCTGCGCCGGAATGACGGTGCCACTGCCACATGATAAAAATCCGCCATTCCCGCGCAGGCGGGAATCCAGGTTTTTTTGCAGACCATCGACATTCGATTCCGGCCTGCGCCGGAATGACACGGCTACTGCCAACAATAACTATTCCAGATAACGGCTGCTCCAGGCCGCGATCAGGTCCGCGACATATACCGCATCCTCGCGCCGGGTCAGCAAATGGTCGGCCGTATCGAGTGAGACGAAACTTTTCGGGTGCTTGGCTGCCGTCACGATTTCCATCGCATTGGCGACCGGCACCGTATCGTCGCCCGGCGCATGCATCACCAGCAGCGCCCGCTTCAGGCCGGCAATCTTCTCTTGTAAAGCATAGCCGCGCGCATCGTCGAAAAACTGGCGCTTGATGCGGAACGGCCGTCCGGCCAGCGGCACCACGGCCTCCCCTTCGCGTTCGATGATGTCCAGGTAACCGCTGCCGAACAGGCTCGGCATGTGGGTGGGATCGCTGGGTGCGCCGATGGTCACGACCGCCTTCGCCTCCGCGATCTGTTCCGCCGCCGCCAGCATGGCCGTGCCGCCCAGGCTGTGGCCGATCAGCAGCTGCGGCGCCGCGTGCTGCGCGCGCAAAAAATCGGCAGCCGCCACCAGGTCGGCCACGTTCGAGGAAAAATTGGTGTCGGCGAAATCGCCTTCGCTGCCACCGAGTCCCGTGAAGTCGAAGCGCAGCACGGCAACGCCATGCGCAGTGAGCGCCTGCGCCAGCCGGTGTGCGCCGATTGCGTCCTTACCGCAGGTGAAGCAGTGGGCAAACAAGGCGTAGGCGCGAATGGCGGGCGTGTCGCCAACGGGCACGTCGAGCTTGGCCGCCAGCTTGTGGCCGTTTGAAACAAATTCCTGTCGGTGGGTAGGCATGCAAACTCCGGGATGCAGATTTGGTGGGCAATGAGCAATGAGCAATGAGCGCACACTCTGCCTTAGAATTGCTGGCGCGACAAGTCTACGGCGCGCTCGTACGGGCATAAAATCGCCTGCAAAGCGTCTCCTCTGAGTTTAGGTTCAAAAGAGGCAATAAAATCAATTCTGTCAAAAAGCCGGTGGCGACGCCTCGCACCGCTGGCACTAAAATGGCCAAGGCGTCTGCTTGCCACTCCGTCAAGGCCGTCAAAACAGCCGTGGCCAGTGAATATGATCAATAAAGTTGGCCTGGCATGAATGAAATTGGTCGGAAGATGCGCTCTGAGCCGCCACCAGCGTGCTGGTACGGGCCGGCATGATCAGGTACAGTGAAGTCTCCGATGGCCGCATTCGGGCAAAAGCAGACCTATCATTTACCGGACCATGATAAAAACATTCTTCGTACTTCTAGTTCTTGCTGTCCCCAATCTAGGTTGGTGCGCATCGGCGTTACAGGATAGGACGTGCAATCAGGCGATCCGGGCGGTAGCGAAATTTGTAGCTTCGGAAAAGCATAAGCATGAATATTATTGCGGTCTTCATGAACAGTCGGCAGACTATTTTGTGTTTCGTCTGAATTCAAGGTACCCGGCTCCGGATGGTGCCGGTGCTGACTGGATTGGCAGTAACCTAGTGGGGTACTTTGCAGTTAAGAGGCCCAACGGCAAGGTCTACAACTGGGATATAGCTGAGGACAGACTTGGATTGATTTTGCAAGTGACAACTCGCGCTGCGTCTTCGAGCCAAGACTGATATCGGCCAGGAGCGGACGTTTTTGCAGTTACAAATTAGGACTATTCATGATTGAAAGCGACATTGTGCGGGCAAATTTCTGGAATGAGTCAACCGGACACTGCGAATGCTGCGGCAAACAATCCAAGACCATATGGGTAGACCTAGCGAATTTGTCTGGGACAAAGGCGGTCTATTTCGTACAGTGGACAGTCGACGAACCGGGGCATATGCCAAATATTGACATTGTCCTCGGGCCATGGGGAGAGGGAACCGACCCAAGCGACCGCGTGTTAGTTTCGTTGTTGTACAAGCCTAGTCCAGGCGGTGGGTCTTTCATGGTGGCAAGCGGCAAAGGAAGGCGCGCAGATGACCGCAGTATTTGTAGTCGGGCACTTGAGCGAGCGGACGTCATTGGGACCGTGCTAGCTAAAGATACCTTTTCTCTAGTCGATGCGCTCTGGTTGACAGAACCACGGATTGAAGAAATTCGTGCTTTGGATAGCCTCGTCCACTTAAGCAACTGAACGGCAGCTTTGGAGCGACAACGGTGTGCCGGGAAGAACATGATGTTTTTTGCAACGTCGGCATGCTATGGTGGCGCGACCGGCCGAAAACGGCCATAGCAGACGTGAAGATTATTGAAAGAAAAATAAATGAATAAAATTAAATCGGCTTTAGTGGACGTACTGAAACGTCAATTTTGGATGATCTTTCTGGTGTTTACCATCAACGTTGGAATTAATTATTGGCACGATGGAAAAATATCTATGGCAACCTGCTCAGTAATCATGTTTGGAATTCTTTTGGTCATCCTTTTGTATGTCGCAGCCGAGACTTATTGGATAGGCAAGAAAAAATAAATGCAAGCTTCTTGGCGCAGTTCTGGAGATTTCTGATATCGGCCAGGAGCTGCCGATCACGACAACGGCTAGGTCCGGTAGTTTGACAGCGTCAGAAACCGGTTCGTTCTAGCCCTAGAAAGCACCACGACGGCGGCAGTTGCACTCGAGAGCGATGCGCTAACTATCTGCCATCCGTTCGAATGCAGCCCGTTTAAGTGGCGTTGCGGCGTCCCAAGGCGCAGCGCGCAATGATACCGGCGACAACGAGGACGGCCGGCGCTAGCAGACAGATGGCCACCGTACTGGCGACGGTGATCGGTGCCAGCGCGTACGCCAGGCCGCCCAGGACCAGTGCCCAGCCGCTGAGGCGACGAAGGTTTTGCTCGCGCCCTGGATCGCAGGAAAGCCGCGCCAGCGGCAGCAACCTCTTGGGGATCGTGTTCGCGGAGATGAGCACCACGGAACCCATCAGCACACCCATCATTCGCACGACCATCTCGGCGCTGACAACGTGATGCTGTCGAAGCTTATTGAGCACCACGGCCATCAACAGGTAGATCGCAGCGATTAACAATGAGCGACGAATCGGATGGTTCATGATTTTTCCTTTATCCGCCTGCTGGCGGTTGTGATCTGCTTCTCGGGCTTCCTGAACAATGCGCTGCACCGCGACGCCGCCGCGATCACCGCCACCACCATCAAGCGCTGGCGTCACGATCCGCGTTTTTTGGAACGCTGAATTTCTCTCTATTCTTTTCACTACTGGCTATATCCGCACGACAAGTAAATCGGCCTTGCATCTCAGCGCTAGCGGGGATTATACTGTACATGCATACAGTATCAACCTAACAATAAAAAGCTACCCGCCATGCTTACGCCGCCATTACCGATCACCGCCGCAGCCGCCCAGGCTGGCCGCCTGGCCATGCGCGATGTCTGGCGCGCCAGCGAGCTGGCCATTTCGCGCGCCACCACCTGCACCACCGGCCACGCGCGGCTCGACGCCGAGCTGCCCAATGCCGGCTGGCCGCGCTCGTCGCTGGTGGAACTGCTGGTCCAGCAGCACGGCATCGGCGAAATGCAATTGCTCAAACCCGTGCTGGCCAGCCTGTCCCTGCGCCAGCGCGTGGCGCTGATCCAGCCGCCGTATCTACCGCATTCCATGGCGTGCCGCGCCTGGCAGCTGAACGACCGCAACCTGCTGTGGCTCAAGCCGGCCAGCAGTGCGGATGCGCTGTGGTCGGCCGAGCAAATCCTCAAGAACGGCTCGTGCGGTGCAGTGGTGCTGTGGCAGGCCAATGTGCGGCCCGAGGCGCTGCGCCGCCTGAACCTGGCCGCGCAAAGTACTGATACCTGGCTGTGGCTGGTGCGCCCCATCGCGGCCCGGGCCGACGCCTCGCCATCGCCGTTGCGCTTGGCGCTGCGCCCGGCGTTTGGCGGCGTGTCGGTGGACATCATCAAACGCAAGGGCCCGCACTGCGACCAGCCCATTTTCATTCCCCTTGCCGATATGCCGGCCACCGTGTTGTCCCCCTCGCCGCCGTCCGGAAACGACCATGAAACTGATGTTAAGCGTACACCTGCCGTTGTTGCCGCTCGAAGCGCAACGACCGTGCTGGTCTGAGCCCGCGCCCATGGTCGTCGTCGAGCATGGGCTGGTGCTGGCCATGTCGCACGAGGCCGCGCAGGCCGGCGTGCGCGCGGGCATGCGCAGCGGCGGCGTGGCGGCCATCGCGCCCGACACCACGATACTCGAACGCGCCACCGACAAGGAAGCGCTGGCCCTGGACGCCATCGCCACGGCGCTGATGCAATACACGCCCGAGATCACGTACCAGGAAGACTGGTCGCTGCTGCTGGACGTGAGCGCCAGCCTCACCCTATTCAAGGGTCCCCATGCGTTGTGCCTGCGCGTGTTGCGCAGCGTGGCCGCGCTCGGCTTTACCCTGCAGCTGGGCACGGCGCCCACGGCCGAAGGCGCCTGGCTGCTGGCGCGCGCCGAACGCCGCAAGGGCGAGGTCACGGGCCGGCGCGTGGCGTCGATGGAGCGCATGCAGCAGCGCCTGAACGCCCTGCCGTGCGAGCTGATCCCGGCCGCCGTGCCGTTCCACGGCTGGCTCACCGACATCGGCGCGCGCAACCTCGGCGCGCTGCGCCGCCTGCCGCGCGCGGGCCTGCTGCGCCGCACGCACAAGGACCTGCTGGCTGCGCTCGACCGCGCCTACGGCGAAGCGCCCGAAATGTTCGAATGGATCAAGCCGCCATTGCAGTTTTCCGCCCGGGTGGAAACTTTTGATCGCATCGAACACGCGGAGGCGCTGCTGCACGGCGCCTCCAGCCTGATCGTGCAACTGGTGGGCTGGCTGACCGCCATGCAGCAGGCCGTGCGCGTGTTCACGCTGTACCTGGAACATGAACGCGGCCGCGCGGCAGTGCCGCCCACGGCGCTGGAGATCATGCTGGCCGAACCGGCATGGCACGAAGCGCACCTGATCCGCCTGCTCAAGGAAAGACTCGGCAAGCTCGAGCTCGATGCGCCTGTGATTGCCCTGCGGCTCGAAGCGATCCAGGTCGAACCCATGCTGCCGCCCAACGCCTCGCTGTTTCCCGAGCCGGGCGGCACGCCGCAGGACTATCACCGCCTGCTGGAGCTTTTAACGGCGCGCCTCGGCATCGACAATGTGCTCACGCCCGCCGACGTGGATGACTACCGCCCCGAAGTGTGCAACACTTGGATGCCCGCCACCGCCAAGCGGCCCAAGGCGCAGCTGGACGAAGTCTTCGACGGCCGGCCGTTCTGGCTACTCCCTAAACCGATTGCGCTGCTGATGCGCGACAACCGGCCGTTTTACGGCAGTCCGCTCAAGATCATCCAGGGACCGGAGCGCCTGGAAGCGGGCTGGTGGAACGACCAGACCGCCGCCCGCGATTATTTTATTGCCCAGGGCAGCGACGCCAGCTGTTACTGGATCTACCTCGAACGCACGGCCGATGCGCGCTGGTTCCTGCATGGACTGTATGCCTGAGCATGGACACCACGCCCCGCCCCACCCCGCCCCCGGGTTTGCCCACAAGCTTGCCAGCGGGTTTGCCCGACTACGCGGAACTGCAGGTGTTCAGCAACTTCAGTTTCCTGCGCGGCGCCTCGCCACCGGAGCAGCTGGTGCAACGTGCGCATCAGCTCGGCTATAGCGCGCTTGCCGTCACCGACGAATGCAGCCTGGCTGGCGTGGTGCGCGCCCACCTGGCCGCCAAGGAATGCGGCCTGCACCTGGTGATCGGCAGCCAGATGGCCATCACGCCCGAGGACGGCAGTCCGCCGTTCAACCTGATCATCATGGCCACCAATAAAAACGGCTATGGCAACTTGAGCGAGCTCATTACCGTGGGCCGCATGCGCGCCGACAAGGGCACGTACCTGGTGCGTCCGCGCGACATTGCCCAGCCCGTCGGCGACCTGGTCCACCTGCGCGGCCTGCCCGACTGCCAGTTCATCCTGGCTCCCAGGTATTGCGCGCCATATGAGGAAGTGGAACGGCAGGCGCAGTGGCTGCTGCACACCGCGCCGGGCCGGGTGCGCATCGCCCTCACGCTGCACCACCGCACCAGGGATGGGCTGCACCGCGCCATGATCGACGGCATCTCGGAAGAGTTCGCCATACCCGTCGTGGCCACCGGCGACGTGTGCATGCACGTGCGGTCGTACAAGCCGCTGCAGGACACCATGACCGCGATCCGTCACGGCATCCCGGTAGCCCAGTGCGGCTACCGGCTGGCGCCCAATGCCGAGCAGCACCTGCGCTCGCGCGTGCGGCTCGGCAACCTGTACCCGCGCGCGGCGCTCGACGAATCGGTGCGGCTGGCCAAGCTGTGCACGTTTTCGCTCGACGAACTGCGCTACGAATACCCGCACGAGCTGGTGCCGGACGGCGAAACGCCCAAGAGCTACCTGCGCAAGGAGGCCTATATCGGCGCGCACTGGCGCTATCCGCACGGCATCCCGGCCAATGTGCAGGAATCGCTCGAGCGCGAGCTGGACATCATCGCCGACCTGCAATACGAGGCGTATTTCTTGACCGTGTACGACATCGTCCGCTTTGCCCGCTCGCAGCACATCCTGTGCCAGGGACGGGGCTCGGCCGCCAATTCGGCCGTGTGCTATTGCCTGGGCGTGACCGAGGTCGACCCGTCACGCGGCACATTGCTGTTCGAACGGTTTTTATCGAAGGAACGCAACGAGCCGCCCGATATCGACATCGACTTCGAGCACCAGCGGCGCGAGGAAGTGCTGCAATACGTGTACCGCAAATACGGCCGCATGCGCGCGGCGCTGACGGCCGTGGTGATCTCGTACCGTCCCAAAAGCGTGCTGCGCGACGTGGGCAAGGCGCTGGGCGTGGACCTGACGGTGGTGGACAAGGTGGCCAAGGCCTCGCACAGCTGGGGCGGCCGCGCCGACCTCGAACAGCGCCTGCTCGACTGCGGTTTCGACACCAGCTCGCCCGTGGTGGAAAAATGGAATTACCTGGCTGACATGCTGATGCATTTCCCGCGCCACCTGAGCCAGCATCCGGGCGGCTTCGTCATCTCGCACACCAAGCTGTGCCGGCTGGTGCCGATCGAAAACGCGGCCATGGCGGACCGCAGCATCGTGCAGTGGGACAAGGACGATCTCGACGCCGTGGGCCTGATGAAAATCGACCTGCTGGCGCTGGGCATGCTCAGCTGCATCCGCCGCACGCTGGAGCTGGTGTCCGAGCGGCGCGGCCACCGTTTTGAAATGGGCGACATCCCCGCCGAAGACCCCGCCACCTACGAGATGATTTGCCAGGCCGATACCATCGGCGTGTTCCAGATCGAATCGCGGGCGCAGATGTCGATGCTGCCGCGCCTGCGTCCGCAAACGTTTTACGACCTGGTGATCGAGGTGGCCATCGTGCGGCCGGGACCGATTCAGGGCGATATGATTCACCCGTATTTGCGGCGGCGGCAGGGTATCGATCCGGTGTCGTACCACAGCGAAGCAATCAAAGGCGTGCTGGAGAGAACCCTGGGCATCCCTATTTTTCAGGAACAGGTGATGCAGATCGCCATCGTCGCTGGCGGCTTCACGGCTGGCGAGGCCGACCAGTTGCGGCGCGCCATGGCGGCGTGGAAGCGCAAGGGTGGCCTGGGGCCGTTCCAGGAAAAACTCAAGGCCGGCATGGATGCGCGCGGCTATCCGCCCGAGTTCGCCGAAACCATTTTTAATCAGATCAAGGGCTTTGCCGAATACGGTTTTCCCGAGTCGCATGCGTCGTCGTTCGCGCTGCTGGCCTATGCATCGAGCTGGCTCAAGTGCCACGAGCCGGCGGCGTTTTTAGCGGCGCTGCTCAACTCGCAGCCCATGGGTTTCTACTCGCGCTCGGCGCTGGTGCAGGATGCGCGCCGGCACGGCGTAGAAGTACGACCGGTCGATGTGCTCACCAGCGTGTGGGATGCATCGCTCGAACCTGCGCTACACGGCGCGCAGCCGGCCGTGCGGCTGGGCTTTAACAATGTCGACGGCATGGAGCAGGAAGCGGCATGGCGCATCGAGGAAGCGCGCGCCGTCGCGCCGTTTGCTTCCACCTCCGACCTGGCCGCCCGCGCCAACCTCAACGCCGGCCACATGACTCACCTGGCCAGCGCCAACGCGCTGGAATCGCTGGCCGGCCATCGCCGCCAGGCCATGTGGCAGGCGGCGTCCAGCGTGCCCGACAAGGGCCTGCTGCGCGCGGCCACCATGGCGGAAGACGTGGTGACGCTCGACGCGCCATCGGCCGCCGAAAGCGTGGTGGCCGACTACCGCCACCTGGGCCTGACCCTGGGCCGGCATCCGATCTCTTTTTTACGTGACCGCCTGCTCAAGATGCGTTTTATCCCATCGGACGTGCTGATGGGTTTTTCCAACGGCCAGCTGGCGCGCGCGTGCGGCATCGTCACCGTGCGGCAACGCCCTGCTACCGCCAAGGGCGTGGTGTTCATCACCATCGAGGACGAGGCGGGCTCGGTGAATGTGATCTGCTGGAAAAGCCTGGTGGAAGAGCAGCGGCGCGAGGTGATGGGCGCGCAATTATTGGGCGTGTACGGCGTGTGGCAGACGGAAAACAATGTGCGCCACCTGGTGGCCAAGCGGCTGGTCGACCTGTCGCATCTGATGGGCGCGCTCGATACGCGGTCGCGGGACTTTCATTAAGTTGGCGTCGAGGTGTTGCGGTATCATGAAGCCTAGAAATCATCCCGAGGAAATCGTTTTGCCCACCATCGAACTGATCGGCGCCATCCTGTTCGCGCTTGCCCTGATTCACACCTTTGCCGCCAAGACGTTCGAGGTGCTCGCGCACCGCCACCCGCGCCATGCGGGCCTGTTCCATCTGCTGGGCGAAGTGGAGGTGGTGTTCGGTTTCTGGGCGTTCGTGCTGATCCTGTTCATGGCGCTGACCAACGGTGGCCAGGCTGCGATTGCCTATGCGGAATCGCGCCAGTACACGGAGCCGCTGTTCGTGTTCACAGTGATGGTGGTGGCGGCCTCGCGCCCGGTGCTGGACGCCGTGCAGCGCGTGCTGCTGGCGTTGTCGCAGCGCTTGCCGGTGCGTACCGAACTGGCGCTGGCCTGGTTCGGGCTGGCGCTGGTGCCGCTGACCGGCTCGCTGATTACCGAACCGGCGGCAATGACCCTGGCGGCACTGATGCTGGCGCCGCTGGTCTTCCGCGCAGGCATGCCGGAACGGTTGAAATATGCGGCGCTGGGCGTGCTGTTCGTCAACGTGTCCATCGGCGGCACATTGACGTCGTACGCGGCGCCGCCAGTCTTGATGGTGGCGGCCACCTGGCAGTGGGACAGCGCTTTCATGGCCAGCCAGTTCGGCTGGAAAGCGGCCATCGCGGTCGTCATCAACGCCACCGTGGTCAGCCTGCTGCTGCGTCCGCACCTGCGCGGCCGAGCGGCCAATGACGCCAGCATCACCGGCAGCGCCGCCAACGAACCGGCGCCACCGGTGCCGCTGGCCGTCACGCTGATTCACCTGGCGTTTCTGGCCGCGGTGGTGGTGTTCGGCCACCATCCGGTGCTGTTCCTCGGCCTGTTCATGCTGTTCCTCGGCTTTACGTCCGCTTACCAGCGCTACCAGTCTCCCTTGATCATCAAGGAAGCGCTGCTGGTCGGCTTTTTCCTGGCCGGGCTGGTGGTGCTGGGCGGGATGCAGCAGTGGTGGTTGCAGCCCATCGTCGAGAGCCTGTCGCCGCTGGCGCTGTTCTTTGGCGCCACGGCGTTGACGGCAATCACCGACAATGCCGCCCTCACCTACCTCGGCTCGCTGATCGACGGCATCTCGCCGCAGGCGCAATACATGTTGATGGCGGGCGCCGTGACCGGCGGCGGTCTGACCGTGATCGCCAACGCGCCCAATCCGGCTGGCGTGGCGCTGCTGCGGCGCGGCTTCAACGACGAATCGATCGGCGTACTCGGTTTGCTGCTGGGCGCGCTGGCGCCCACGGCGGTGGCGGCGGCGGCGTTCCTGCTGCTATGATTCAGGGATACCAACCCTGCATCGGAGGCTGACATGAAGCGCGTCACCGGCATCGGCGGCATCTTTTTCCACGCACAAGACCCGGTCGCCTTGCGCGCCTGGTACCAGCGCCACCTGGGCATCGACGTCCAGACCTGGGGCGGTGCGGCCTTCCCCTGGACCGATGACGCGGGACAAGCGACCGCCGGCAGCACCATCTGGTCGATCAACGGCGGAGCCATCGATGCACCGGACGGCGCGCCGTTTGCACCGGGCAAGGCGTCGTTCATGGTCAACTACCGGGTGGATGACCTCGATGCGCTGCTGCAGGCATTGCGCGACGAAGGCTGCCAGGTGCTGGACCCGGCCGACGATTCCGACTACGGCAAATTCGGCTGGGTGATCGACCCCGAGGGCAACAAGGTCGAACTGTGGCAGCCGCCGCCGGGACAATAACGCTATGCGCGCTGGTGGCGCGCAAAAAACTCCAGCATCATGCGCGTGGCGTCCGGTCCCGTCCTCGCATTGAATTTCAACGCGGGATCGCCGCCGCTCCAGGCGTGATCGAGCGCATCGATCTGCGCCACGCGCAGCAGCAATTTTCTGCCCCGGTAGTAATCGCCGATGCGGTGGGCGTTGCTGTGATTTTTCCTGCGGGCGTTGCTGCCCTGCGCCTTGTGCGTGACCTTGGCCGGCGTGTCGCGCGGCAGGCCGTTGAAGGCCAGGCTCTGGCGCGCCAGCTGCACCTGGTTAATGGGGCGCACCACGCTGTCGCCCTCGCCGCCGATCAGGATCGTGGGCATGCCGGGAAAGGCGCCGTGGCGGGCCAGCACTTCCTGCACGGCGGCATCGGCGCGCAGGCCGGCGCCGTGCCGCATCACGCCCAGCGCGCCCACCGTGCTGTGGCCGGCGCCGAACACGGGGCCGGAATGCAGCCCCACGGCGGCAAACAGGTGCGGATAATTGAGCGCCAGGATGTTGGCCATGCCGGCGCCGGCCGAAATGCCGGCCACGTAAATGCGCGCGCGGTCGATGGCGTAGTTGTTGACCGTCTTGACGATCATGGCAACGATGGTGGGCACGTCGCCGCCGCCCTCCTGCGTGGCGCGGTCGAACCATTTCCAGCAGCGCTGGGCCTGGCTGCTGACCAGCTGTTGCGGGTACAGCACGGCGTAGCCCTTGCGCTCGGCCCACTGGTTCATGCGCGTGCCTTGCGCGAACTCGGTAGCGCTCTGGTGGCAGCCGTGCAGCATGACGATCAGGGGCAGGCCCCGGGTGGCCGTGTCGTCGGGAATGTTGTGCGGGATGTAGAGCCAGTAGCGCATCTTGTGGCCGCTGGCGCTGTCGACGTGGGCAGTGAGCCACTTGCCTTGCGCGCCCACGCTTGACGCCGACGCTGCAGGTTTGCCGGGTGCGGTGGCAGGCTTGGCACGGGGCTTGCGCCGCGGTGGTGGCGGCGTGAGCATCGCCGTCATCAGCTTGTTGACGGCGATGCCATGGCGCGCGGTCTTGATCGACGTGCGCATCAGGCTACGGAGCAAACCAGCGGCTTTCTTCATCAGACCTCCTGTCGCCCATCAGTCTACGCGGAAAGTATCGCCGCGCGGTAGCTACCGTTGCATCGATTCCCACACTTTTTGCAGGCGCTTGGCCGAGACCGGCATTGGCGTGCGCAGTTCCTGGGCGAACAGCGACACGCGCAATTCTTCCAGCATCCAGCGGAACTCGACCAGTTTCGGATCGGTGTTCTTGCCGGCGCCCTTGTCGCGGTTGAGGCGCTGGTACGGCGTGGCCGCCAGCTGCCATTCGGCCATCAGCTTGGCGTCGCGCGCCGGGTCGCCGCGCAGCTTTTCGATGCGCACATTCATCGCCTTCAAATAACGCGGGAAGTGCGCCAGCTGGCTGTAGTCGTTATCGGACAGGAAGCGCTTGTGCACCAGGCCTTGCAGCTGGCTTTGCATGTCGGCCGCGGCGGCAGGCGGCAAACCCTGCAGGCGCTTCGGCAAGCCGTGGAATTCCGTCAGCACTTGCGACAGCAGGCGCGCCACTTCGTTCACCAGCAGTACCAGGCGCGACTTGCCTTCGTCGCGGCGCTTGGTAAAACTGGCGGCGTCGGTCGGCAGCGGGTCTTGCAGGCAGGCGATGTCGAGCGCCTTGTTGACGATCTCGTCACGCAGCTCTTCCTGGGTGCCCATGGCCATGTATTGCATGCCCATCTGCTGCAGGTTGGGGATGCTTTTTTCGATGAACTTGATCTGGTCCTTCATCTGCAGCGCGAACAGGCGGCGCAGGCCCTGGCGATGGGTGCGCGCGGCAACCGTCGGGTCGTCGAAGACTTCGAGGTCGCAGTGGGTGCGTTTGTCCACCAGCGCGGGGAAGCCGATCAGGGTCAGTTTGCCTTGCGGGATTTCCAGGAGTTCGGGGAGTTCGCCGAAGGTCCAGTTGGTGAGGTTGGTGAGGTTTGAAGGCGCGGACGGCGCTTGTTCAACTTGGACCGCAGCGGCGGTCCGGCGATCCGGGATGACGGCTTGGGGGCTGGCGGTGCTACTCGCAGCAGCGGTCTTCAAACCAGGTGCACTCGTCCCCGACGTCTCCGCCATCTTCTGGAAGCTCTCGCGCGCCTGCGTGCCGAATTCGGCTTGCAGGGTGGCCAGGTTGCGGCCCATGTCGAGTTGGCGGCCGTGCTCGTCGATCACCTTGAAGTTCATGAAGTGGTGGGCAGGCAAAGTTTCCGGCTTGAAGTCGGTGGTCAGCACGGCAATCGTGATCTGCTTGCGGATATCGGCAATGATGGCGTCGATCAGATCGCCGCGGCCGAACACGCCGGCCTCGTGCACGCGCTCGCAGAACCTGGCCGCGTAGTCGGGCAGCGGCACGCAGTGGCGGCGCAGCTTTTGCGGCAAGGACTTGAGCAGCAGGTGCACCTTCTCTTTCAACATGCCCGGCACCAGCCACTCGCAGCGTTCGCGCGGCAGCTGGTTCAGTGCGTACAGCGGCACGGCCAGGGTCACGCCGTCGCGCACGCTGCCCGGCTCGAAGTGGTACGTCAGCGCCAGCTCCAGGCCCGTCACCGACATGATCTTCGGGAACAGCTCGGTGGTGACGCCGGCCGCTTCGTGGCGCATCAGTTCGTCGCGATTGAGGTACAGCAGCTTCGGTTCGGCAGCGGTGGCATCCTTGTGCCATTTCTCGAAACCGGCGCCGTTGACCACGTCGGCCGGGATCAGCTTGTCGTAGAACGCGGCAATCAGTTCGTCGTCGACCAGCACGTCCAGGCGGCGCGACTTGTGTTCGAGGTTTTCGATT
>JBEVMD010000402.1:0-6610 GCA_040508835.1 Duganella sp.
GGGTGCGCACCAGGTCGTCCGCGGTATCCACCCGCTGCAGCCGCACGCTGGCGGCGCTGACGAACTCCAGGGCGGCAGTCGCCGCGCCGCTCACCAGCACGTGCACATCCACGCCGGCCGGCAATTCTTCCAGGCGGCGGCGGATCGCCGGCAAGGCGGTCTCGTCGCCGGCCAGCAAGTGCCAGGCGTAATCCGTGGGAATGATCATCGAACCGCGCGGCCCGGCAATCACGGCGGCCTGACCCACTGCCACGTGCCGCGCCCAGTCCGAGGCATGGCCGGCCGCGTGCAGCGCAAATTCGATGGTGAGCTGGCGCGCGGCGCGGTCGTAGCGGCGCGGGGTATAGTCGCGCATGACCTTCTCGCCGTCCACCTGCTGGATGAATTTGACGTGGTCGTCATAGGAGGCCGACACGAAATCGGCCAGGCTGTCGCCTTCAAATGTTACGCTAACGAAATCTGGCGCCAGGCGCTCGACGCGGGCGACCTTGACGTCGCGTACCTTGATCTCATGGCGCACGCGCTATATACGATTGTATTCGCTCATCATTTCCACCTTAGTTGACAATGTCCCCTAATTTACCGAAACAAGTTGATCTTGTCAACCAATCGCATGCTGCCCCCGCAGAAGCGATTTTCGACGCCGTGCACACGGTGATGCACCTGTACCGCGCCATGCAGCTGCGCGGCCTGCGCGACACGTCGCACGAACTGACCCACATGGAATACAAGGTGCTGGGATTTTTCGCCCGCCGTCCCGGCGCCAGCCAGAGCGAACTGGTGGCCCACTCGGGGCGCGACAAGGCGCAGCTGGCGCGGCTGGTCAAGGGACTGCGCGACAAGGCGCTGCTCGATGCGGAAGTCGATGCCAGCGACCGCCGCAGCACGCGGCTGCGCGTCTCGCCGCTGGGGGCAAACGTGATCGGCGGGCTGGAAGGCATGGGGGCGCAGGTGTCGAGCCTGGCGGTGGGCGGCATGAGCGAGGACGAGTGCCAGCAGCTGCTGGCCCTGCTCACGCGCGTAAAATCGAACCTGGAAGCAGAGAGCGGCAGTACCCCGCTCCCGGCGGCCGATTAATTTTTGGCTGGCTTGTCGGCTTTCCCCGATTTGCCTGCTTTGCCCGACTTGCCGCTGCCGGTGCAAGTGGTGTTGTGCTTGCTCGCTGCGGTGGTGATGTTTTCGCCGCCGCTGGCGTCCACGCCGCCCTGAGGACGCTGGCAGTCTTCTTTCTCGCCCTTGGGCGGCTTGTTGTCGAAACCGGGCTTGGCCTGCGACTGGCTGCCCGCGCTGCCGCTCTGGGAGCCGCTCTGCGCGCCGGCATTGGCGCCGGTGCTGGCGTCCGCCTCGCCTTTCGACGCGCCTTGCGGGTTGAACGCCGTGGCGCCGGTGGTGCCGGTCGGTTGCGCCGGCGTCTGGGCGCCGGCTGCGGCAGTGATGCACAGCGCGGCAATCGCCAGGGCGCTCTTGATTGGTGAGATAGTCATACGGTTCCTCCATACAGATGAGCAGTGATTGTGGCACCAGCGATCAGGTATGCATGTAGGAATCCCCGCTGTGTGCAGGTCGGACCGGACCGTTCATGCGGCGGCCGCCAGCGTGTGCGCTTCGAACTCGGCCACCGGCACCGGCCGGCCGTACAGGTAGCCCTGATAATGGAAACAGCCGAGCTGCTGGAGCAGATCGCGCTGCGCCGCCGTCTCCACGCCTTCGGCAATCACGTCGAGCCCCAGGCTGCGCGCCATCGCAATGATGGTGGTGACGATGGCCTGGTCGCTGCCGTCGTTGACCAGGTCGCGCACGAACGACTGGTCGATTTTCAACTGGCTCAGCGGCAAGCGTTTCAGGTACTGCAGCGACGAGTAGCCGGTGCCGAAGTCGTCGAGCGAGATGCGCACGCCCATGCCGCGCAACGCCTTCATGCTATGCGCCGTCACTTCCACGTTTTTCAGCACGATGCCTTCGGTCAGCTCGAGCTTGAGCAGGCGCGGGTCGATCGCGTGACGGGCGATGGCGCCGCGCACCTGCTCGCAGAACTCCGGCTGGTGGAACTGGGCGGCGCTGACGTTGACGGCCAGCGTCAGCGCGCGCAGGCCCGGGTCCTCCTGCCAGGCGCGCAGCCGCGCGCACGCCTCCTCCAGCACCCAGCTGCCCAGTTGAAGTATCAGTCCGGTTTCTTCGGCCAGCGCGATGAACTGCGACGGCGGCACCATCCTGCCCTCGGCGCGCCAGCGCACCAGCGCCTCGGCGCCGCGCGGGCGGCCGTCGCCACCGACCTGGATCTGGTAATACAGCTCGAACTGGTGCAGCTCGATGGCGCTGCGCAGCGCGCGCTCCAGGTCGGCGCGGGCATTGATATTGTCCTGCATGCCCTGGTCGAAAAAGCGCAGGCCGTTACGCCCGCCCTGCTTGGCCTGGTACATGGCGATGTCGGCCTGCATCAGCAGCTCGTCGGGATGGGGCGGATGGCCGTTGTGGAACAGCGTGACGCCGATGCTGGGCGTGCTGTGGCAGGTGTGCGTGCCCAGCGCGTAGGGCAGGTTGAGCGCGGCGCGGATCGCCGCGCCCACCAGTTCGGTATGCGCAGCCGCCTCGCGCAGGTCGCTGCTGAGGCCTTCGAGCAGCACCACGAACTCGTCGCCGCCCAGGCGCGCCACCGTGTCGCCATGGCGCAGGCTGGCCTGCAGGCGGCCCGCCACCTGCTGCAGCAGCATGTCGCCCACGTTGTGGCCCAGCGTGTCGTTCAGGGTCTTGAAATTGTCGAGGTCGATGAACATCAGCGCGCCGTAACGGTCGTGCAGGCGGCTGGTGTTGAGCACGTGGCGCAGCCGTTCGAGCAGCAGGCGGCGGTTGGGCAGGCGCGTGAGCGGATCGTAAAACGCCAGCATCTCGATTTCCTCGCTGGCCGCCTTGCGCTGGGTGATATCGGTCAGCACCGCCACGTAGTGCGTGAGCTGGCCATCGGGCGCGCGCACGGCGGCAATGCTCAGGTGCTGCGGATAGTGCTCGCCGTCCTTGCGGCGGTTCCAGATCTCGCCTTCCCAGCGGTCGTCGCCGTGGATGGCGTCCCACATGCGGCGATAGAAATCGGCGTCGTGCTTGCCCGAACTGAGCATGGTGGGGCGCTGGCCCACGGCTTCCTCGGCCGAGTAGCCGGTAATGCGCGAAAAACCCCGGTTCACGCGCAGGATCACGCCGCGGCGGTCGGTCACCATCATGCCTTCGGCCGTTTCGAACGCGGCCGTGGCCACGCGTAGCTGCGATTCCGCCTGGCGCTCGCTTGTGATATCGGCGTGCGTGACCAGCGCCCCGCCGCCCGCCAGCGCCAGCGGCGCGGCGCGCAGGCGGAACCAGCGCGTTTCCGCATGGCGGTGGCGCGGATATTCCATCTCGAAGCCGCTGCGCCCGCCTGCCAGCACGGCGGCCACGCCCGCCGCCACGCCGCCTGTTTCATTCCTGCCCACGGCAGGACACACGTCGAGGTAGTGACGCCCCACCGGGTCGCCCGCGATCACGGCGCGCCAGGCGCGGTTGGCGGCCACGATGACGGCGTCCGCATCGAGCAGCACGGCCTGCTCGCTCAAGGCGTCGAGTACAGCGCCGGTCACGCTGTCGCACACAAAATTCATTACAGTCCCAAACCACAAATATTCGACGGGCACAGGATAATGATTTTGATCAACAATAAAATTGATCCAAATCAAATTTCAGCGGATCGGCCCACCGGGCCAAACTTGACGCAGATCAAATTTTTTTCGCGCAGGACTTGCTAGTCTGGCGCCATCGTGTTTCAGGTAACTTTTATGCAAACTTCCGTAAGGCCGTCCAGCGCCGCTCCATCGCGCCAGCCCGCACCGCGCCCGCGCGGCATACCGCCCTGCTGCCGCGACTGCGACACCCGCATCCACTGCCTGGCGGCCGGCCTCGACGCCACGGCGCTGGACACCTTCGAGCACCAGGTCGTGCTGCGTCGCCACACCCTCAAGCGCCATGACCGGCTGTACGCGCACGGCGCGCCGTTCGACACGTTGTTCTCGGTGCAGCAGGGACAGATGAAGGCGGAGCGCGCCATGCCGGACGGGCGGGCGCAGGTGGTGGGCTTTTACCAGCCGGGGCAACTGTTGGGACTGGAATCGCTGGCCGCCCTCACCCACCGCTGCGATAGCGTGGCGCTGTGCGACACCACCGCCTGCGCCATTTCGTACCAGGGCCTGACGCGCATGATGAAACAGTACGCGGCGCTGACGCGGCGCTTCCACCAGCTCATCGGCGCCGAGCTCGATCGCCAGCAATCGAGCATGCTGATGCTGGGCGCGGCCAAGGCGCCGCAGCGGCTGGCTGCCTTTTTGCTCGATATGGCTGGCAACGGGGCCGACACGTCGTCAACGACAGTCGAATTGCGGATGTCGCGCGACGACATCGCCTCGCACCTGGGCCTGGCGCTGGAAAGCGTGAGCCGCCAGCTGACCCAGTTTCGCGCGGCCGGCCTGCTCGACGTCCAGAACCGCCGCATCGAACTGCTGGACCGTTGCGCATTGCAGGCGATTGCCACTGCTGGATAACGTCAGGTAACCGGCCCGGCAGATGAAATTCCTAGCCGCCTGCCGCCCTGCCCAGGATGAGATTCAATTGGGTAAGCGTGAACCTCGTGATGCCCCGCAGGCAGCACTGCTGGCGCCCTCCGGTGTGGCGGTCGTGGCGCTGCTGTAGCGAACACCGCCATGGGCTCGCTGCCCTCCACTTCTTCGAAGCGCGAACACAGGCCGTCCTCCGTCACCAAGCGCGTAATGAGATCAAGCGCCGATTCGCGGTGCGGCAGCAATTGCTGTGCGGGTCCGCTTCCGCCATGAAAGTTACCTCTTTGTGAATTGAATACGGAATTAGGTGACATGCTCTTCTATCTTCGTATCATGGGTGGAGGACAGCAGCACACTGTCAAAACCTCCGTAAATCTTTCGGTAACGAAGATAACCACCCTTGGCAAAGCCAGCCGGCTCCCTCCCGGACGTTGTCAATCGTGGGATTTTTCCAGTACGATCGAACTCCTCACTAGCCCTGCGCTCGTCGTCACTCAGGCCATCTTTCACCGACTTGTGAGGCTGTACACCTACTGCAGAATATGGACTGTAAGATAACGACCTTCCTTTCATACTCTCTGAAAATCGCTTTTCTTCGCTAGCGTTGTATTCTTGAATTCTCTTACGTCGTTTACTCCATTCCTTCAATTTGGAAATCATATCGTTTTCATTATCCGGGTTGCCAGGAATGAGCTTGAACCAAGCACGAGAATCATGAACGTAGTTATCGAAGAAATCGAGTACCTCAGGCCCCGGCAATGGTTCCCGGTTCCACCAAGTTGCAATCTCCTCCCACTCCTTCACATGGTCGTTATCGAAGCCGGGCTCCTGCAATGTAGGCGTAAAACCCTTGCCTTTATCGGAAAACCACTCTTCAAAAATTTTAATTTCTTGCTCAAACTCTAGATTAGCGCTTTGCAAATCATTCTTATCGAAATTAGTAGCACGTGAGAAGCTAGCGGTAGCGTCAATAGGAGCTTTCCCCGACATACGACGTGCTTTGTGCCAAAGCATTTGTTTTTTCCCTTGCTCACGCATAATTGAGGTGAGCGTACCGGCTTTTACCCGACATGTGGCGAGATAAGCGTTGAGCGCGCTAATAGTCTCAGGCGCCAACTTAAATCGATCCTTTGCTACCTGATTAGCCAATTCAAGCTTCAAAGGTACGCCCGCTAATCTTGCTTGCCGGTACATGTAGATGAGCGGTACACGCGCCAGCATATCAGCACCGTCGGGGTCGAGTCCTCGGCCCTGCTCGCCAGGCGTGTATCCACACCCCACGTCGGAATGTACTCCAGGAACTACAATTTCTTTAGAATTTACAGGGACTTTTTGTTCGACCGAAATCGAATCCAAAGGAAAGCTACGCCGAATCTCGTGTGCGGCGACCAAATGTACACATCGCAATCCTGGGGGAACTCTCAGACTACACTCCGCATCAGCCCACGCCCCGTGCCCATCGAACAACTTGCCGAATAAACTATTTCCCAGAGTATTGCCTAATCCCACAGACGCAACCGTGTCAAACAGCCCAAGAAAATTAAACTCTACTTCGAAGCCGCCCAATGTCATCAAGCCGGGTTTATTGCAAAGGCGCGCGTCAAGTTCGCATATGGCCATTAACCAATTAGTAAAAGCTCGCGCCTGAGTCGCACCACGTGAAAATCCGAACGTCGAAATGAATATTTTTTGCACAATTGCCGGATCAGTTTTTTTTGGCTTTCCAGTTTTATCAGGCCAGTGCGGAGCAAGAGCAACATGAAGGCGTTTAAGAATTTTTTCGAATTCGATCCTGGTCTTTTCCTTGGCACCCTCATTTGGAATTTTAGCCTCAAACATCCCCCTTGGCGTCATAAGTCTAAGGCAGTCACGATCCAAGGTTATTCTGGCAATTGAGGTTGCAATCTCAGCGGCGGATAGCAGAGGTTGCTTGAGAAAATACCGATGCACATTATTGATTGCCTGGAGCAGCCCCCAGATAATTCGTGCCTCACCCTTAGCGCCTGCCGCCCCCCCTAATATCAACTGGCTTCCTT
>JBEVMD010000405.1:0-5939 GCA_040508835.1 Duganella sp.
ACTCTTCGCCGGTCAGGTCGGTCAGCGGTGCCCGCACCGGGCCTGCGTCATAGCCGGCGATTTTTGCACCTGCCTTGACGATGCTCACGGCGTAACCGGCCTTGCGGTTGCGGATGTCCAGGTATGGCAGGAAGAACTCGTCGATCATGCGGTTTTGTTCTGCGAAGTTGTCCGCAGCAACAGCATGGTAGAAGTCCATCGCCAGTTGTGGCACGAAGTTGAACACTGCCGACGAGTATACCGGAGTACCCAGCGCCTTGTAGGCAGCAGCGTACACTTCCGCGGTCGGCAGGCCGCCCAGGTAGCTGAAGCGGTCGCCCATCTTGCGCCAGATCGAGACCATCAGTTCGATGTCGCCGATGCCGTCCTTGAAACCGATCAGGTTAGGGCAACGGTCAGCCAGCTTGGCCAGCGAATCGGGGGTCAGGCGGCAGTTGGCACGGTTGTACACGACCACGCCCAGGCTGGTGGCCTTGCAGACTTCGGCCACGTGTTCGATCAGGCCGTCCTGGCTCGCTTCGGTCAGGTAGTGCGGCAGCAGCAGCAGGCCCTGCGCGCCGGCTTTTTCAGCTTCCTTGGCGTACGCAGCGGCGATGCGGGTCGGGCCACCGACGCCGGCCAGGATCGGTACCTGGCCTTTACAGGTATCGACGGCAGTCTTGATGATTTCCGGGTATTCCTGCGGGGTCAGCGAGAAGAACTCGCCCGTGCCGCCGGCAGCGAACAGTGCGCTGGCGCCGAACGGCGACAGCCATTCCAGACGGTCGATATACGATTTCTTGTTGAAGTTGCCTTCTGCATCGAAGTCGGTGATCGGGAACGACAGCAGGCCAGAGGAAAGGATTTTTTTCAGGTCATTCGGTTGCATAACAGTCTCCAATAATCAACATCTAATGTGTGGAAGGGGTACTTACCCAGTGATCGAGCAATGATGTTGCAGTGGTCGTCTCAGGTTGTATGACATCGTACAACCATATCTGGGTGAGGGCAAGCACTTTCCGGTAAACCGCTGGCGCCCTGTGCGCGGCGCGGCAAATCAGTCAAATTCGTGAGCGTTACGCGTCCGAGGCGATCCCCTCCTGGGCCCGGCGCAGGCGCTCGCGGCTGTTACTGAGGTGGGTGCGCATGGCGGCTCGGGCCGCTTCGGCGTCCTGGCGCAGGATGGCCCGGTAGATATCGTCGTGCTCGCGGTTCACGCGCTCGAGGTAGGCGGCCGGGTCGGAATGCGCCAGCTGCGCCGAGTTGATGCGCGCGCGCGGGATGATGGTGTTACCGAGGTCGCTCAGGATGTCGACAAAATAGCGGTTGCCGGTGGACTGGGCGATGAGCAGGTGGAAATGCACGTCCGCCTCCACCGAGCCCGGCTGCCCTGCCGAGCTCTGGATGCGCTGCAACGCCGCGCCCATCTGCTGCACCTGCTCTTCGCTGCGGCGGGTGGCCGCCAGCCAGGCCGCTTCGGTTTCCAGGCTGATGCGCAGCTCGAGGATGGCCAGCACATCGCCGATGGTGCGGATGGTGTCGGACGAGATGCGCAGGTTGGCCGGTTGCGGCTCCAGGACAAAGGTGCCGATGCCATGGCGTGTCTGCACCAGCCCGGCCGCCTGCAGGTGCGAAATCGCTTCGCGCACGACGGTGCGGCTCACGCCATGCATTTCCATGATCACCGATTCGGTGGGGAGTTTTTCGCCCGGCTTCAGGGTGCCCGCTTGTATGCTTTGGGTAAAGCTCTCCACCACGCCCTGGGCGAGGTTGCGGTGCTTTTTACGGGGCACCGGCGCGGGCGTGGGGGACGCAGTAGAGGGAGCGGGGGATGCTGCAGTGTGATTCATGGCGAACGCTTGTTGTATGACGACTATTGCCATTATCGCCCAAGCGGCGGCGCCGATATACGGCTAAAGGGCGAATTCCGGTCAAAATGATGATTAAGATATCGGATTTGCCACAAAAACCGGCAATTGCAAGTCGTTACACCAGCAGCGCGGCGCTCATCGAGGCAGCGTCGTCGGCGGACTCGCGCAGGATTTGCTCGAGCGCGGCGTTATCGTCGATGAAGCCGGCCAGGCCGGCCGCTTCGTGGGTCGACGCCAGGGGCGAGGCCACGGGCGCCAGGCGCTTGGCGATCAGCAGGGTGTCGCGCAGGCCCAGCGGCGGCGGCGTGAGCGTGGCGCCTGGGAGCGAGACGATGGCCAGCGCCACCGAATCGGGAATGCTGAGCTTTTTCATCATTTCGCGGGCGATGATTTCCTGCGGCGCGCCCATCCAGTCGGCCGGGTCGTCCAGCAGGCCCGGCAGCTCGTCGGCGCGGGACAGCAAATAAAAGCCCCCGGCATCGTGCACGATGCCGGCAAACAGGGCGGTATCGGGATCGGTGGCGGTCAGCTTGCTGGCAATCACATACGCCAGCGCGGCCACGTGCGCCGTGTGGCGCCACAGTTGCTCGGCCTGGGCACGCAGGTGCGGGTCGCGGATGCGGGCGCCGAACTGGCGCACCACCATGGCGGCGGCCATCGAATACAAATGGCGGTAGCCGACGCGTGCCACGGCCGCGCGCACGCTGGTGATCGGCACGCCGCCGCGGTTGAATACGGCCGCGTTGGCCAGCGCCACGGTCCGGGCGGCCAGCACGGGCTCGGCCAGGACATGGCGGATGACTGCTTCGGTATCGCAATCGGGGTCGGCCAGGGTCAGCTGCAGGCGCAGGGCCGCGTTGACGCTGGTAGGAAAGACCAACTCGCCGCGCGCGGCTTGCGTCACTATCTGCGAGATCTCTTTCAGTTTAAGCATAGCAACATTATAGCCGTAACGGACGGGGAGACTTCAAGAGACTCCAGTGTGCCACGAGGAAGAACGGGATGGGGGCCCCGCGCCGGTACGCGGGGCTTTGCTACGGTACTACGATTGCTCTGTTACAGGTGCGCGGAAATTTGCGGCAGCAGGTCGTCGAAGGTACGGCCGTTGCCGTTTTCGCCGATCGCGTGCATTTTCCAGGCGCCGTTATGACGGTAGACCTTGGCCATGATCTGGGCCGAATGCGGGCCCTGCACGGAAAGGTTGAAGCGCGCGACTTCGGCGCCGTTGTTGGCGTCGACCAGGCGGCAGTAGGCGTTTTCCACCTGCGAGAAGGTCTGGCCGGTAAAACTGTTGACGGTAAACACCAGGCTCTTGACCGATGGCGGCACGGCGTTCAGGTCGACGTTGACCTGCTCGTCGTCACCGTCGCCGGCGCCGGTGCGGTTGTCGCCCGTGTGCACCACGCTGCCGTCCTTGCTGCGCAGCTGGCGGAACCAGATCACGTCCACCGGACGGTTGGCTTCGTCGAACATGACGACCGACGCGTCGAGGTCGACCGCTTCGCTCTTCGAGCCGAAGCCGAGGAAGCCCTTGGTCTTGATGGCATCCCAGCCCAGGCCCATGGTGACCTTGCCGAGCGCGCCACCGCCTTCTTTTTCCAGAGAGATCTTCTGGCCTTTGGATAAATTCACTGACATTGCGTACTCCTAGTTAGGTTTTATTGCCCGGCAGGCGTCTGGGTCCAGGCCTTGAACGCCGCGCCGTTGCGCGAGCAGATCAGGATCTTGCCGCTGCCGGAAAAGCGCAGCACCATGCCCTCGCCGCTGGTCTGGCTGTTGACCAGGTTGCTGAGAAAGCCGCTGCTGCTGCCGGTGGTCACCGAAATTTCGTAGCGCAGGCGGTTGTCCCACGCCACCACGTGCGAGTTGTCGATCACGACATCGCGGCCCGGCGTCACTTCCAGTTGCGACATCGAACCGAAGCCCGACACCGCCACCTGGCCGCTGCCGCTGGTCTCGGTGATGAAGAAACCGCCGCTCTGGGCGAACAGCGCATTGCCCAGGCTTTGCGTGCGCACCTTCAGTTCCACGCTTTCGGACGCGGCGACGAACGCGCCGTCGCTGAGCATGTACTGCTCGCGGCCCACGTCGAGGATCTGCACCGCGCCGGGCAGCTTGGGCGACAGCAGGCAATCGCCGTCGCCGCGCACCGCTTCGATGTGCTGCTGGAAGAAGGACTCGCCATTGGCGAAGCGTCGCATGATGGCGGCGCCGATGCCGCCGGTCATCTTGCCCTTGAGATCAAGGGCCTCCTCCATCATCACCATCGCGTCCGACTCGCAGTAAATCTTTTCACCGCGTGCCAGCGACACGTGCAGGAAGGGATCGATATCACCGGTCACCGAAAATTTAGGCATGACGAATCCTTTCCCTGTTTAAACGCTGACGCCGAACGAGGCGGCAAGTGGGCCCAGGCCGCCCTTGAAGCCCTGGCCGACAGCCTTGAACTTCCAATCGGCGCCGTTGCGATACACCTCGCCGAAGATCATGGCCGATTCCGTCGAACCGTCTTCCGACAGGTCGTAACGGGCGATTTCGGCATTGCCGTTGGCGTTGATGGTGCGCACGAACGCCTTCTGGATCTGGCCGAAGTTCTGCTTGCGGGCGTCGCCATCGTGGATGGTGACGCAGATCGCGATGCGCTCGATTTCCGCTGGCACGGCGGCCAGGTCGATGGTGACGGTTTCGTCATCGCCGTCGCCGTCGCCGGTGCGGTTGTCGCCCGAGTGGGTGATGGCGCCGTCGGACGATTTCAGGTTGTTGTAGAAGATGAAGTCGTTGTCGGCGCGGACTTTGCCATCTGCCTTGAGCAGGAAGGCCGAACCGTCCAGGTCGAACGCGCTGCCATCGGTGGCGCGCACGTCCCAGCCGAGGCCGACGACGATTTTCGACAGGCCTGGGGCTTCTTTGCTCAGATTAACGTTACCGCCTTTTTGCAGACTGATTGCCATGGTGTTACTCCTTAAAAAAGAAAACCGGACAGGGGGTACTACATGCAGCGAGCCGTGTCCGTATTAGACGGCCCGCTGGGTTCTTAAGTTCTTTACTTGGCCGCGATGGCGACCAGCGCTTCCTGCTGACGACGGTGACGCACCGAGGACCAGACCGAGGCGGCAATGAACGCCACACCTATCAGGCCGGTGAAGATTTCCGGCACGTGGAACTTCATACTGGCCAACATGATCGCCGCCAGGATACCGATGGCGTAGTGGGCGCCGTGTTCCAGGAACACGAACTGATCAAGCGTACCCTTCTTCACCAAATACACCGTCATCGACCGCACGAACATCGCACCAATAGCCAGGCCCAGCATGATGATCACGACGTCGGTGGTGATCGCAAAGGCGCCGATCACGCCGTCAAAGCTGAACGAAGCATCGAGCACTTCCAGGTACAGGAAACCACCGATACCGCCCTTCTTGACCATGTCGCCCACACCGCTGCCGCCCTCTTCCTCTTTTTCCAGCAGGCCGCTGATGGCGTCGACACCGACGTACACCAGGATGCCCCACAAGCCCGAGATCAGCACCACCAGCTTTTGCGCTTCGGTGACCAGGCCCATACAGCCCAGCAGTACCGCCAGCGAAATCATTACCGAGATCGAGGACACCTTGCCCAGCGAACCGAGTTTCTTCTCGAAGTTACCGAGCCAGTGCACTTCCTTGTCGCTGTCGAGCAGGAAGTTCAGGAACACCAGCAGCAGGAACATGCCGCCGAAGGCCGCCACTTCCGCGTGGTGATTGGTCAGGTGCATCGAATACGTTTTCGGGTCGTTCAGCGCCAGCGTCCATACATCCATGATGCTGATGTCGGCCGCCACGGCCACGATGACCAGCGGGAACAGCAGGCGCATACCGAACACGGCGATGATGATGCCGACGCCAAGAAACAGCTTTTGCCAGAACGCGTCCCAGTTCTTCAGCACCGAGGCGTTCACTACCGCGTTATCGAACGACAGCGACACTTCCATCGCCGCCAGAATGACCGCGACACCGAACGCCGACAGCGCTCCGCTCCATCCGCCCAGCTCGTAACCCCACCAGCCGGCCAGCGCCAGGCAGACAAAGGTCACGAGGAAGGAAATTCTGA
>JBEVMD010000419.1:0-3606 GCA_040508835.1 Duganella sp.
GATACGGCATCCGCTAAGATGCCGGAACATCAGGCGAACCCAGGAATCACCGTGACCAAACCCGCCTATGCCCCCGGCCAGGCCTGGAGCTACCGCGCCCGCACGGGCGAGGAAACCTCCCGCGTGGCCATCCGCCGGATCGACCAGGAGCCGGAAGACGGCGAGGTGTTCCACATCTCCATCCTGGACGTGAAGCTGCGCAACCACCGTGTCGACGGCGGCGTGCAGCCGGCGATGAACCACGCTGCCGTGTCCCGCGCCACGCTGGTGGCCAGCCTGCTGGACCCCGTCGGGGCCGCCGACGAGGACGAAAGCTGGCGCGACGGCTATGCCGTCTGGCGCCAGGCCTACGACAACGGCGACGCCGGGGTGTTCGATCTCTCGATCCCGGAGATCCTCGGCTATATCGAGATGGTGGTGGCCGCCTCGGGCGAAGTGCGCTGACCGAAGCCGCGGTACGTCCGGGGGCGTGCGCAAAAAAAGAGCGCCCGGTTCCCCGGAGACCGACTGGGGAGTAGCCGGTCTCCGGGGAAGGGGCGCAAGTGTCACACAGGGATCAGGGTCTAGAAGTCGTAGGTCACCGCAAGGCGGCCGTAGCGCGGGTCCTGCGTGTAGATGGGCACGCGGTAGATCGTGTTGAGCGTGCCCGGCGCGGAGTACTTGGTCGGGAAGCGGTAGATCGGGCGCTGCTGGTTGAGCACGTTGAACACGTTGGCCGAGAACGCCAGGCGCTTGTCGGCCCACTCCGGCCGGTAGGTCACGCCAAGATCCACCTGGAACGTCCACGGCAGGCGACCCTGCTTGCCCGGGGGCGACGGCTGGCCATCGCAGTAGTGGTAGGCGCTGTTGTAGTGCGCCGGATCCGGATCGTCACCGCCGAAGTAACCCAGGCACACTTCCGGCGCGCCACTGGCGGCCTGGAGGTTGCCCGACAACTGCCATTCGGGTGCGAACTGCCAGTAACCGTACGCCTTGAACACGTGCGGATGGTCGTTGCCCAGGTCGCCGTTGGCGTATTCCATGACGTAACGGTTGTCCCAGTCCATGCTGCCGGCGGCACCGGACTGGCGCGAGTCGGTACGGGCCTGGCCTTCGGTGTTGCCGTAGGACCGCGAGAACACGTAGTCGAACTTGCCGTACCAGACACCGTCGAACTGGTGCTCGGCGTACAACTCGACGCTGTAGTAGCGGCGCTTGGTGGCCGGCATGCCCATTTCCTTGCGGCTGAGCGGCACGTCGAACGTGTTGCCGCTCTGGTCCAGCAGGGTGAACGTGTTGCCGTGGCCGCCGTTGACCAGATAGCAGCTGTTGGTCGAGCCGACGGTGTAACCCAGCGCATTGGCCTTGGCCGTGACCAGATCGATGTCGCAGAAGTCGTCGATCACGGTGTTGAGCTTGCGCCACATCAGCTTGGAGCCGTAGGTCCAGTGCTCACCCAGCGTTTTGTCGAAGCCGAGGATGTACTCGTCCTGGTTCTCCGCCTTCAGGCCCTTGCCGGCCACGGTGCGTGGGTCCGGCGGGATGCCGTAGGAGTTGTTGCCCGAGACCACGCCGCTGAAGGGGGTGAGGCCGGTGGGCGTACCGTCCACCGGGTTGATCCCGGCGTAGGTGTAGTACTGCTGGGTGGCCGTGTAGCCGGCGGCGGCGCCGGTGGCGGGATTGAGCGGCAGGCCGAGGTAGTAGCGGCCGGCATTGGCGTAGACCTTGAAGCTGCCGTCGCCGTTGACGTCCCACGTGGTGCCCAGGCGCGGCGCCCACTGCGGACGGGTCTGCGTGATGAACGCCTGTCCGGACGGGTTGTAGTCGGTGAACTGGTCGTTGCGCACGCCCAGCGTCAGCAGCCAGCGATCAGAGACCTGCCACTTGTCCTCTATGTACTGGGCCTTCTGGTCCGAACGCACATTGGACAGGTTGATGTTGATGTCGCGGTGCACGTAGTAACCCCCCTGCCCGTTGGGGAACAGGCCGGGCGCGGGCACGAAGTTGCGTCCGGGATGGTTGTCGATGGGCGACAGGGGGTCGGTGGTCTGGTCGTAGGTCCATGAATAGCCGGGACCCGGGCTGACGGTACCGAAATCCAGCACCTGGGACTTGACGTTGTCGATACCCACCGAGAGCGTGTGGTCGCCCGCCACGTACGTGACGTCGAAGCGCAGGTTGTTCGTCTTGTTGCCGCGATCGGGCGAGCTGATGTCGCCCACCTGGTTGTTCTGGATCAGGCGGCCGCCATTCAATGCCGGATTCTGTGCGGCGGCGTTGTCCACGCGCGCCAGGTTCGGATCGTAGTCGCCCGGCTGCTCATAGTTCTTCGAGGTCATCTTGCCGTACGTGGCGCTGACGGTCAGGTTGTCCGTCAGGTAGCCGGTGTACTTGGCGACCCAGAAATCGCCGCCGGTCTTGGTGTCGTTCACCGGGCCGATGGCACCGGTGCGCGAGCGGTCGGCGTAGTTGTAGCCGTAGCGCGTGCCCGAGCCTTCGCGCTTGTCGCCGGCACTGGTCAACTCGAGGATGTTGCTCTCGTTGATGTTCCAGTCCAGCTTGGTGTACCAGCGCGGGTTGCTGTAGTTGTTGGTCGAGGCCGGCGTGCTGCTGCCGACGGAATTGACGTTGCGGTAGCCCTGTTTCTCGAACTCGCCGGCCACGAAGAAGAACAGCTTGTCCTTGATCAACGGGCCGCCCGCATAGGCGCTGACCGTGGTGATCCACTTGTCGTTCTGGCTCTTGGGCTGGTACAGGTCGCCCGCCGGTGCCGACGCGGGCGTGCGGGCGTAATGCAGGTCCGGGCCGGAGGCGCGGGCCCAGTTGGGCTCCCACAACACCTGGGCGCCGTAGTGCCACTCGTTGGTGCCGCGCTTGCCCACCTGGCTGATCACGCCGCCGTCGGACCGCCCGTACTGCGCGCTGTAGCCACCGGTGTACACCTCCTGCTGGTCGATCGCGCCATAGGGCAGCTGCAGGCCGCCGAGCGCATTGAGCGGATCGGTGGTGTTGAAGCCGTTGACGTAGTACGCGTTTTCGTTGGATGCCGCGCCGCCGAAGCTCGCCACCTGGCGACCGGTGTCGCTCTGGAAGTTGGCGCCGTTGTTGACCACGCCGGGGGCGAGGCGCGCGATGGCCTCGGCACTGCGACCCAGCGGCAGCTTGGCCAGCTGCTCGGCGGTCACCACGGTGCGGGAGTCGACGGTGGTGACATCGATGCTGGGCAGGGCCGTGCCGGTCACGGTGACGCCGCCGAGGCTGGTGGCATCCGATGCCGTGGCCGCGGCGGCGGCCGGCGCGTTGAACGACACGTCGCTGCTGGCGCCCACGCGCAGGGTCACGTCCTTGCGCGAATCCACGGCCGCACCGTCGCGCATCAGCGTGACGGTGTAGGTGCCGAGGGGAATCTGGTTCACGGCGTAACGGCCGCGCGCATCCACGGGCACTTCGCGGCGGAAGCCGGTGCCACTCTCGACCACCACGGTCTCGTTGGCGCCCACGGGAACGCTGCCGTTGATGCTGCCGGTGGTGGACTGCGCGTAGGCGACGGAAACGCCGCCCAGGCAGGTACACACGGCCAGAGCAAGCGCGCTCTTGCGTAAGAAAAAGTGGTTCTTCATGCCTTCC
>JBEVMD010000470.1:0-3769 GCA_040508835.1 Duganella sp.
CCAGCCCGGTCTACCTGCAGGCGCGCCCCGCGCCGCAGTCGCCGTTCGTGCGCGCGTGGCGCGGCCAGGAACAGGAACAATGATCGCCGTGATGAACATTACCTTCGAGCCGGCGGCGCTGCTGCCCGCATGCCTGGCGCTGGCGGCGGGCGTCGTCAGCGCCGTGTTGTACGGCCGCCGGCGCCAATGGTTCGATGCGCTGCTGATACTGGCGGCGGCGCTGTCGCTGGCCGTGGTGCTGGCCGGCTCGCTGGCGGACGTGCGCTTGCCGGCGCCGCCGTCACGGGCATTGGTCATCGACACCGGTGCGCAGGGCGAGGTCACGCAAGCCGAGCTGCAGGCAATAACCGACGCCAGCGCCATCATCCTGGGCGGCGACGGCCTGCGCGCGGCGCAATGGCGAGACCTGCCGGCCCGTCCGCTGCAGTGGACGCCGTCGAAGGAAGAGGCATTATGGCTCGATTTCCCGCGCACGATGTCGCTGGGACGCATCTTTACGCTGACCGTGCGCCTGCCGCAGCCGCGGGCCGGTTGGCGCGTGCAGCTGCTGGCCGAGAACCGGCAAGTGCTGGCCGATTCCGCCACGGCGGCCGGTGCGGATAAAAAGCCGGCGGCGCAGCACTCGGTGCAATGGCTGCCACCGGTGGCCGAAGCGATGGTGCTGAGCGCGCGCGTGCTGGACGCCGCCGGCAAGGTGATCGCGCAGGGACCGGTGCCGGTGCAGGTGACCGACCCGGCCCCTTTGCAGATCGTGGGCCGCTTCAACGCGCCGTCGTTCGACGCGCGCGCGCTCAACGACCTGCTCACCGGGGGCGGCGCCATCCTCGACTGGCAGGTCACGCTGGGCAAGGCCATCGCCCGCAGCGAGACGGCGCGTGCGCCGCTGACGCGGCCCAATGCCATCGTGGTCGACGCCGCGTACGTGGAGCAGCTGGCGCCGGCCGCGCGTGCGGCGCTGCTGGCGCAGGCAGGGCAGGGCGTGCCGCTGGTCGTCCTGGGGGGCAATGCCGCCAACGCCGCGTTGTGGCAGCGCGAGTTCGGCCTGCGCCTGCAGCCGCAATCGCCCACCACGGAGAAGGAAGACCAGCGCCAGTTCAGCATGGGCGGCGTGCCGCTGACGATGCCGCCGGCCGCACTCAATCCGGCCCCGGCATCGCAGGAAGCATGGGCCGTGGCCGCGCGCGACGACCAGCGGCGGCCGTGGCTGTGGCAGCGCCAGTACCGGCAGGGCCGCGTGATCTGGATCGGCGTGGCGGACTGGCACCGCTACGCGATTGGCGCGCCGCAGGCGCTGGCGCTGTGGTGGCAGGGCGCGCTCGATGCGATCGCGCTGGCCGATGAGCGCAAGGCCGGCTGGCAGCTGCCCGATCCGATGCCGGTGCCGGGCCTGCGCAGCGAAATCTGCGCCTGGGGCGTGAAGGCGGGTGCGGTAGCTCGCATCGACGGCATGGACGATGTGCGCCTGCAAGCGCGGTCCGACAAGGCGGACAGCGTGTGCGCCGCGCTATGGCCACGCCAGGCGGGCTGGCTGAAGCTGCGCAGCGCGGGCGTGACGGAGCCGGGCCTGCAGTACATCTATGCGCAAGACGGCTGGCCGGCCTGGCAGCGCGGTCTGCGGCGCGAGGCAACGGCGGTCTACGCCGCCCGCGCGGTCAAGGCCAGTGGCAGTGCCGCGCATGGCGACGCCCCCGGCAGGCCGGCGCCGGTCGCGCCGTTCGCCATCTTCTTGGCGCTGTGCATGCTGGCCCTGTGGCGGCGCGAACAAAACGGCGAGCGCGCAGAGCTTCCCTTTGGTGTCGGACCCGAAAGGTCCGACACCGGCATTGCGGGTTGACGGTCAGCCGTCCTGCCAACCCTTGATGGACGCCGGCGCCTCGATGGCGCACGCCGGATCGGTCACCGGCGCCAGCCGCGTGCGCGCCAGCGGCAGCACGCCCGCCCACACGGGCCATGCCAGGTCTTCCTCATCGTCCTTCGGCCCGCCCGACCGCACCTTGCAGGCCGCTTCATCGAGCGCGATGCGCATGATGGTGGTGGCGGCGTACTCCTGGTCCGAGCCGGGGCGCACCTGCTGCTGGCGTCCGGGCAGCAGCTTGTCCATGAAGTCTTCCAGCGCATGGCGCCGCGCCGCGTCATCTGCTACCACCTCGAAGCGGCCATAGACCATGGCCGAGCGGTAGTTCATCGAGTGGTTGAACGCGGAGCGCGCCATCACCAGGCCATCGAGGTGGGTGATGGTCACGCATACCTCGCTCTCGGTCAGGCGCTTGAGCATGCGGCTGCCGTTGGAACCGTGGATGTACAGGTAGGCCCCGTCGCGCCAGCAGGCGGTGGGAATGCAGTGCGCGCCGTGGTTGTCGGCAAACGCGATGTGGCACAGGTAGGCGTCGTCGATGATCGCGTACAGCATCGCGGTATCGTAATGCGCGTTGCTGGCGACGCGGCGCACGCGGGTGCGGTCGCTGGGCGCGGAAGGGGCAGGGGTCATGGTCTCCATCCAGAAAGGTGAAACGCCAATATAATGCGGTGCTGGCTCCTGAATAAGGTCCAGGGATCGTTAATTTCATGGAGCCACGGTGCCGATGGATTTCAACCTGCTGCTGTCCGCCTACGCCGGCCGCCACGGCCACCGACGATGGCCGCGCCAGCGCCTGCTGCACGAATGCCTGCGCGCGGCCATCCGCGACGGCACGCTGGCGCCGGGCGTGCGCCTGGCCGCGTCGCGCACGCTGGCAATGGAACTGGGCGTGGCCCGCAACACGGTGCTGTACGCGTACGAGCAGCTGGCCAGCGAAGGCTTTGTCGCCACCGACCGTCGTGGCACCGTGGTGGCCGCGCTTGCGGCATCGACGTCATCGGCATCCTCGGCGTCCCGGCAGCAGCCGGCCGCGCGCAGCGATGCGCTGCAAACGCCGCCAACCCTGTCTCACCGCGCGCGCGATCTGCGTCCCGTGGCCGGTCCCGCCCAGCGCCTGGGCGCTTTCGTGCCGGGCGTGCCGGCGCTCGACCAGTTTCCGATGGCCCTGTGGCGGCGGATGCTCGACCGCGCCTGGCGCGCGCTCACGCCCGCGCAGCTGAACTACAGCGATCCGGCCGGCGAGCCGGCGCTGCGCGAGGCGATTGCCGACCACCTGCGCGCCGCGCGCGGCGTGGTGTGCGACGCGCACCAGGTCTTCATCACCGACGGCGCCCAGAGCAGCCTCGATGTGTGCCTGCGCGCGCTGGCCGACGCCGGTGACACCATCTGGCTGGAAAACCCGGGCTATGGCGGCGCGCTGGCCGCCGCGCGCGGCGCAGGTCTCGCCATTGCCGGCATCGACGTGGACGACGACGGCATCGCGCCAGCGGCCGACGACTGGCTGCTGCGGCCACCGCGCCTGATCTACACCACGCCGTCGCACCAGTACCCGGTGGGCAGCGTGCTGAGCCTGCGCCGCCGGCTGGCGCTGATCGAGTCCGCGCGCGCGGCCGGCGCCCTGATCGTCGAAGACGACTACGACAGCGAATTCCGCCACGACGGCGCGCCGCTGTCGGCCATGCAGGGGCTGGCGCCCGACGCGCCGGTGGTGTACCTGGGCACCTTCAGCAAAACCATGTTCCCCGGCCTGCGCCTCGGCTTCGTGGTGGTGCCAAGGAATCTGGCGGCGGCGTTTGCCGCCATGCGCGCGCAGTCGTATGCGGGCGGACGCGCCGCCGAGCAGCTGGCGCTGGCCGAATTTTTACGCAGCGGGCAGTTCGCGCGGCACGTGCGGCGCATGCGGCGGCTGTA
>JBEVMD010000478.1:0-15808 GCA_040508835.1 Duganella sp.
CGCTCCAGGGCGGCGCCCGCATGGCCGGCGACGGCCGTTTCTTCCCCAGCCGCGATGGCCAGCCCGGTGGCCCGCCGGGCCCGCAAGGCCAACCGGGGTGGCCGCCATCGCAGCCTTCCATGCAGCCGGGCCAGCCGAACGCCAGCAATGTCCAAGGCGGCATGCCGCCCGACATGCGGCCCGGCGACATGCGGGGCCCCATGGGTCCGCGCTTCCAGCCGCTCACGCCGTGGGTGCCGCTGGTGGCGGCAGTGCTGGCCAGCCTGCTGTTCTCGTTCCTGCTGGCCTGGTATTTTTCGCGGCCGATCCGCGCCCTGCGCCAGGCGTTCGACGCGGCCGCCGGCGGCGACCTGTCGCCCCGCTTCGTCAACGCCGCCGGCAAGCGCGGTTCCGAATTGAACGACCTGGGCCGCGACTTCGACCGCATGACGGCCCGCCTGCGCAGCCTGATCGATGGCCAGACCCGGCTGCTGCACGACGTCTCGCACGAACTGCGGTCGCCGCTGGCGCGGTTACAGGCTGCCATCGGCCTGGCGCACCAGCAGCCGGACAAGATGGCCGCGTCGATGGAACGGGTGGAACGCGAAAGCGTGCGCATGGATAAACTGGTGGGCGAGCTGCTCACGCTGGCGCGGCTCGAAGCGGGCGCCATCAAGGCCAGCCAGGAAGACATCAGCATGGCCGACCTGCTCGACCAGATCGCCGACGACGCCAGCTATGAAGCGGCTAGCCAGCACCGCAGCGTGGTGCAGGAAGGCGAAGCGGACGTGATCGTGATCGGCCAGGCCGACCTGCTGGGCCGCGCTATCGAAAACGTGGTGCGCAACGCCATCAAGCACAGTCCGGAGGGCGGCCAGGTACAGCTGCAGTTGCGCGCACCAGGCGCTGCGGCGGGACGCGAGCTGGTCATCCGCGTGCTCGACCGCGGACCGGGCGTGGCGCCGGCCGACCTCGACACCATCTTCCAGCCGTTCTTCCGGTCGAGCAATGCCAGCACGGAAGGCCACGGCCTGGGGCTGGCCATCGCCCAGCACGTCATCGAGGCGCACGGCGGCGCCATCCGGGCCAGCAACCGCGCCGGCGGGGGCCTGTGCGTGGAAATCACCCTGCCCGTCAAGCCGGCGTAAGCGATGAGCGCCGATTCACCCTGCCCCGACCGGTTGCTGCCGCGCCTGCGCGGCGGTGTGCTGGAGTTTCCCGTCCACCATATGCGCGGCGGTACGTCGACCGGGCTGGTGCTGTGGAACCGGCTGGCGCCGCCATCGCTGGCATTAAAAGAAGAACTGCTGCGGCATCTGATGGGCGTGCCGTTTACCGGACATAACGACCGCAACCGGCAGATCACCGGCCTCGGTCGCGGTGGGCCCACCAGCAACAAGGTGTTCTTTGCCGACATCGACTACGCGGACGGCAACGCCACCCTGGTCAGCACGCTGGCCCAGCTGGCGCACAATCACGGCGTCATCGACTGGAGCGTCAATTGCGGCAATATGTCGGCCGCGCTGCAGCTGTGGGCGCTGGACATGGGCCTGGCCGGCGCCATCGAACTGCCCATCCGCAATACCAACACGGGCGTGCTCACCGTCTCGCGCATGCAGGCCGGCGCCGACGGCCGTTACGCGGTGGCGGAGATTCCCGGCGTCGATGGCGCTTATCCGGCCGTGGACCTGTTCCTGCAATCGCCCGTGGGCGCCAAGACCGGCCGGCTGCTGCCCACCGGCAGCGCGGTGGACATGATCGACGGCTATCAGGTGTCGTGCGTGGATGTGGCCGTGCCGATGGTGATCTGCGATGCGCGCGAATTTGGCAAGACCGCGCATGAGTCCATTGCCGAGCTCGATAGCGATGGCGCCTTGCGGCAGACGCTGCGGCGCATCTGGGTGCAGGCCGGCCTGCGCATGCAGCTGACCCGGCCCGATGGCGGCCTGATGACGGCGGACGAACTCGAACGCAGCGAAACCATCCCGAAAATCTGCATCGTCGGCGCGCCGCAGGCAGGCGGCAACCTCGCGGTGCGCTATTTCACGCCGCAGGCGGCGCACGCGTCGATGGCCGTGTCGGGCGGCTGCTGCCTGGCTGCCGCGGCGCTGATCCCGGGCTCGGTGGCCCACCGCGTGGCCCAGGGTTTGCCGGCGCTGGCCGACGATTTTTCCGATGTGGCAGTGGCGATCGAACATCCGGCCGGCGTGCTGGACGCCACCGTGGTAGCGCGCCTGTGCGCTGGCCTGCCGGACATCCGCAGCGCCGCTTACCGGCGCAGCGCCCAGATCCTGCTGCGCGGCTACGTGCCGCTGTACCGCGCCTCGGCCGCGCTGGCGGATGCCGTGCTCAAGCTGTCGTATCGATGATGCTGCCGATGGTGTCGTAACGCGATTTGGCGTTGTTGGCGTTGTTGGCGCTGGCGCTGGTGGCCGTGTCGGTGGCGGATGTGGCGCCGGACGACGCCTGCTGCTGCGCCTTCTGGGCCGCCTGAGCCTGCAACTGGGCGATCTGTTGCTGGATCGCGTCCACTTGCGCCTGGATCTGCTTGGACTTGGCCTGGCCCGTCTCGGACGTATCCTTGTTTGCCTCGGTCAAATCTTTTTGCAACGATTGCAGCTGCTTTTGCAGGTTGGCGATGGTGCTGCTGTCCGACGACGCACCGGTGCTGCCGGTGGCCGCTGCCGACGTGCTCGATCCTATTGCTGATACCATGATGACTCCTGAACGATTTCTGTTAAGAGTGTTAACGGCAAAGCAAACGCGGGCCGTAGCCCGCGAAGTGTAAAGCGACGTAAAGACGCCCTTATGCCTTGGGCAAGGTCACGCCGCGCTGGCCCTGGTACTTGCCGTTGCGATCCTTGTACGACACGTCGCACACTTCGTCGCTTTCGAAGAACAGCACCTGCGCGCAGCCTTCGCCCGCGTAGATCTTGGCCGGCAGCGGCGTGGTGTTGGAAAACTCCAGCGTCACATAACCTTCCCATTCCGGTTCGAACGGGGTAACGTTGACGATGATGCCGCACCGGGCATAAGTCGATTTACCGAGGCATACGGTCAGCACGCTGCGCGGAATGCGGAAGTATTCCATGGTGCGCGCCAGCGCGAACGAGTTGGGCGGAATGATGCACACGTCGCTCTTCACATCGACAAACGAATTCGAATCGAAATTCTTCGGATCGACGATGGTGCTGTTGATGTTGGTGAAAATCTTGAATTCGTCGGCGCAACGGATATCGTAGCCATACGACGAGGTGCCGTACGAGATGACCTTGCGGCCTTCTTCCTGCCGTACCTGGTCCGGGAAAAACGGCTCGATCATGCCGTGCTCTTCCGCCATGCGGCGTATCCATTTGTCGCTTTTAATCGTCATTGCAATGTTTCCTGAGTATGCTGTTGGACGGGATTTTACGCGAAAGCGCCCGCCTTCAACAGCGTTTCAGGTTCGCCGGGCAGTAATTCCCCCACCATGTCGATGGTGGCCTGCGCCGCTGCCAGGGGGTGCTCCATCGGAAACAGGTGGCCGCCGGCCAGAATGCGGAAGTGGTTGCCGACCAGCGCGCGCGTGTGGTCGTGGCCCGACTGCCTGGTTTCCCAGGAATCGGCGCCGCCGATAAAACCGATCGGCACGCGCAAACCGCTGCGCAGCACGGGCGCCAGGTTGTGGGGCAAGGTGGCGTACACGGCCGTCTCCACCTCGCGGGTAAAGCGCAGCTGCACGCCGTCCGCATGCGGTTTCAGGCCGCAGGCGATGTAGTCGGCCAGCACGCCGGGCGCCCAGGCCTGGAAAATATCCTTGGCGGCAAAATGCTGGAATGCCGCTTCCGCGCTCGGCCACGCATTGCGGCGCCGCTTGGAAAATTTCGCCGGCGGCACGTCGTACGCCTTGCCCGCCAGCTTGATCAGCCGCCACGCCCACGCCCGCCAGCCGGCCACCACGGGCGCGTCCAGCATGACCACGCAGCGCACCAGGTCCGGCCGCCGGTGCGCTACCAGCAAGCTGAGCATGCCACCGAGCGAATGCCCCACCAGCACCACCGGTTCGTCGTAGCGGGCCACCAGTTCGGCAATGTATTCGTCGACCAGGTGCGGCCAGCAGTCGCTGACGGGATAATGGGGATTGTGGGCATGCATGTCGAGCGCCTGGACCTCGAACGCGTCGCCCAGGCGCCCGACATACTGGCGATACACCCCGGCCGGGTAGCTGTTGGCGTGGGCGAAATGGAGCTTGGGCTGCTTCACAAGCGTTCTCCGTATGATAATTATTCGCCAATTGTAACGGCTCGGTGCGGGTATGGCTGGGGGAAAGGTTCTAAACTACCTGCCGTGCCAGTAACGCGCATCGGTGCGCCGGTAGCTGGCGAGGTCCACCGTCGAGCCGAACTGCAGCGTCAGCGCGCCGGTGTCGTCGGTGCGCAAGCGCCGGATACCCAGCGCGCCGTAACGCTCGTAGACTTCCCGCTTGGGATGCTGGTAACGGTTGCGATAGCCCACCTGGAAGATGGCCACCTGTGGCTGCACTGCCAGCAAAAAATCGCGGGTGGAGCTGGTGCCGCTGCCGTGGTGCGGCGCCAGCAACACGTCGGCGCGCAGCCGGCTGGCGTCGCTGGCGACCAGCTGCGCTTCCTGCGCCGCTTCGATGTCGCCGGCCAGCAGCATCGACTTGCTGCCGGCCGTGATGCGCAGCGTACAGCTGCGGGCGTTCGATGTCATGCCGGCGTTGCTGTAGCTGGCCGGCGGCGGGTGCAGCATGTCGAAGGTCACGCCGTCCCAGGTCCAGCGCTGGCCGGCGGCGCAGTGCCCGTGCCGGCGCGCGGCCTGGGCGATCGGATGGCCGCGGCCCAGCGACGACAGCACCCATGCAGTGTCGATGTTTTCCAGCACGGTCAACGCGCCGCCGGCGTGATCGCTGTCGCTGTGGCTGACCACCACGCCATCGAGTCGGCCGATTCCCCGCGCCCGCAGGTATGGCACCAGCACGCGACCGCCGGCGTCGTTGTCGGGTCCGTAGGCCGGGCCGGTGTCGTACAGCAGGCGATGGCCGCTGGTTTCGATCAGCAATGCCATGCCCTGCCCCACGTCGAAGGCCGTCACGGTCATGCGGCCCGGCGCGGGATGCGCGGGCCCGGCGGCCAGCAGCGGGATCCATGCCGCCAGCCCCAGCCAGCGCACGGGCCAGCCGCGCGGGGCCAGCAGCCACAGGGTGCCGCACATGGCCCAGCAAAACATCCACAGCGGCGGCACCGGCGCGGTCCACACCGCGTAACGCAGGCTGCTGAACCATTCCAGGCACACTGCAAGCGCTGCGATCAGCCAGTGCGCCATACTTAAAACCGGCACCGCGAGCGGCCACGGCAGCATGCTGCCGACCAGCGCCAGCGGCGTCACGATCAGGCTGATCAAGGGAATCGCCACCGCGTTGGCGAGCGGGCTGACGATCGACACCTGCCCGAACAGCAGCATGGTCAGCGGCACCAGGCCCAGCGTGACGGCGTACTGGGTACGGCCGGCCGCGCGCAACGTCGTCCCCAGCTGCCCGCGCCATGCGGCCGCGCGTGATGGCGTCCCCGGCGGCGGCGCACCGGTGGCGGTGCGCACAGCGCGGGCGCGGGTGCGGCCCACGGTGGCATACACGATGATCGCCACCGCGCCGAACGACAGCCAGAAACCCGGCCACAGCACCGCCCACGGATCGATGGCCACCACCACGGCCAGCGCCGTGCACAGCACGCTCGGTAGATCGGACAGGCGGTTGAGCCATAGCGCCGCCGCCACGACCAGTAGCATGTACAGCGTGCGCTGGGCGGGCACGCCGAAGCCGGCCAGCAGCACATACGCCAATGCCGCCGCCGCGCCGGCAAGCGCCGCCACCTTCTGGGCCGGCAGCAGCAGCGGCAGGCGGGCACCGGTCAGGAACGAGTGGCGCCACAACGCCGACGCGATCAGCGCGAACAGGCCGGCCACCATCGTGATGTGCAGGCCGCTGATGCTGACCAGGTGGCCGATCCCCGTGCGGTTGAACACCTGCCAGTCCGACGCGCCGATGCCGCGCTGGTCGCCCACGACCAGGGCCACGATCACGCCTGCGTACGGCTTGCCGTCCAGTGCGCGTTCGATGCGGGACCGTAGCGCCGCGCGGCTGCGCTCGACAAGATTGTGCGCGGTGACCACGAAAGCATCGAGCCGCCGGTTGCCGCGATCGGGCCGCACATAGCCGGTAGCGCGCACGCCCTGCTCCAGCAGCCACGCCTCGTAGTCGAAACCGTGGGGATTGGCGTTGCCGTGCGGGCGCTGCAGGCGCACGGTCAGGCGCCAGCGGGCCCCCGGCGCGATGTCATCCACCGGATTGGCCACGGCGTCGCCGGCCCGGTCGCCTCGCTCACGGGGCCGGCTGTACCAGGACACGGCAATGCGCGGCGGCACCGGCGCGGGCGCCATGGCGACGCCGTCCCGGTCCAGCACCTGCTCCACGGCGACATGGAAGCGCACGCCCTGGGCAAAGCGGCTGGGCAGGCTGTCGATGGTGCCGACGATGACGAAATCCTTGCCCTCGTCCTGGCGCGCCAGTGCCGGCGCCAGCGCGCAGTGCGCGAGCCAGGCGGCCCACAGGAAGCCGGCCACGGCGCCGGCCAGCAAGAGCGCGGCAGCCCGCAGCCACGAGCGCGCGCGGCGATCATGGGCTGCCGAATGTGCCGAATGGGTCGAATGTGCCGGACGCGCCAGGGCGGCGGGAGCGGCGACGGCAATCACGACCATGACCAGCGCCGTGGCCGCCGCCAGGGCGATGGTGGACGGCTGCGGCAAGGCGGCCCGGGTCTGCAAGACCGCCGCGCCGCCCGCGAAGCCGATCGCCGCCATTCGCATCGCTCACCTCCGGCAAGTGTCCCGGAGAGTTCGGGACGCTTATTGCATGACTGCGCGCATCACTTGGCAGCGACGTTGGTCGCGTTGACGGGAATGTGCTCGGTGATGTTGCGGGTGGCGATGGTCTGGGTCAGGAACGACGTCGATTTCACCAGCAGGTCGCGCGCGACTTCTTCCAGCGGCGAGCCGCTGATGCTGGCGTGGTTGCCGCCCAGCCCGGTACCGCCGCCCCAGCCCATGGCCGACACGCCGAAGCCGTTTTTCTGGTTATTGGCCTGGAAGGTCTTGGAGGCGATGATCTTGGCGCGCTTGACATCGACAATGCGGATGTCCATGTTCATGTGCACCTTCGATTGCTTGTAGTCGACCGCGCCGGCCAGCATGCCCAGCGGGCCTTTCAGGAAGCTCAGCCCGCCCAGGCCGGTCGAGCTTTGCTCGAAGCCCAGCGACGTGATGGAGCCGGTGATCATGTAATCGGCGGCCTCAGCTTCCACTTTCTTGCCGATCAGCGCCAGCTCCTTGTTGATCTCGTCCATTTCCGCCCGTTCCTGGACGTCGAAGCAACCGGTCTGCGTGAGCGCCGTGGCCAGCATTTCGGTCATGCCGGTGCCCACGCCGGTGTAGCTGGGCTGCGAGACGGTGCCCGAGCGTTCCCACCAGCGGTACTGTTTCGGGTCCTGCTGGCCGGCGCCCGACGAGCAGTCGGCGGACTTGCACTTGAATTCGGTGAACACGACGCGGGCCGCCGGTGTTGCGCACTTCGGCACGTCGATCTGGCGTTCCGAGACCTCGCTGGCGTCGGCAAGGCATAGGGCGGGGACGAACATCAAGGCAACAGCGAGGCGGGTGTCGAGGGTCATGGGAAATCCGTAAATGTGCCAATGTTGATAACAAACCATTGCACATTATGCACTGCCGATCCCGTGCCGATTCTATCGAATAGTCACGATCTGCTGGCTGTTTTGAGGCGACTCAACACCTGCTGCGCATTGACTGTGGTTTTTGAAGCGACCTCCTCCACCGAGACGCCGCGCAACTCTGCCAAGACCGCGCCTATGCGCGGAATCTGGTCCGGGCTGTTGCGTCCAGGATGTACCCAGCTCGGTGAAATATCGGGGGCATCGGTTTCCAGCACGATGGCTTCGAGCGGGAGTTCTGCGGCCAGCCGCCTGATCTGCAGCGCGCGGGTAAAGGTCATGGCGCCGCCAAAGCCGAGCTTGAAGCCGGCGTCGATATAGCCCTGTGCCTGCTGGAAGCTGCCGTTGAACGCATGGGCGATGCCGCCGGCAGGGGCAATCTGGCGCACGTGCTTGAGCACCACGTCCTGCGATTTGCGCACGTGGGTCAGGATCGGCAGATTGAAGTCGCGGGCGATGCGCAGCTGCTCGCGGAAAAAGAATATCTGCTTCTCGCGCATGGCCGGTTCGCACAGCATGGGAATGAAGAAGTCGAGCCCGACCTCGCCGATGGCCACGAAGCGCGGGTCGTCCAGCGCTTGCGCCACCTGCTCGCGCATGGCGCGCAAATCGTCCTCCGTGGCGTGCGGCACGAAGATCGGGTGAATGCCCAGCGCGTAGCAGCCGTTGGGGATGCTGCCCGCCAGTTGCGCGACGTTGCCGAAGGTGGCCGCTTGCACGGCAGGAATCACGATCATGTCCACCCCCTGCTGCTGCGCGAGCGCGGCCTGGTCGACCGATTCGCCGCCGAATTCGCCGGCGTCCAGGTGGCAGTGGGTGTCGATCCACATGATGGCTTCCTTAATCCTGGTACGGTTTCAGGCCTTCGTCGGTCAGGCGCAGCACGCGGTCGCAGCGGCGCGCCAGCTCGATGTCGTGGGTGACGATCACGAATGCCGTGCCCAGCGTGCGCGACAATTCGAGCATCAGGTCGAAGATCTGCTGGGCCGTGGCATGGTCGAGGTTGCCGGTCGGTTCGTCGGCCAGCACGCAGGCCGGCTGCGTGACCAGCGCGCGCGCGAGCGCCGTGCGCTGGCGCTCGCCGCCCGACAGTTCACCGGGCACGTGCGTCACGCGCTTGGCCAGGTTCACGCGCGCGAGCATCTGCGCAGCAATGCTCGACGCTTCCGCCCGCTTGACGCGACGGATCAGCAGCGGCATGGCCACGTTGTCGAGCGCCGAGAACTCGGGCAGCAGGTGGTGGAACTGGTACACAAAGCCCAGCGACTTGTTGCGCACCTGGCCGCGCGCCGCTTCGCTCATGCTGGCGAAATCCTGGTCCAGCAGCGTCACGCGGCCGGTCGTGGGCGTATCGAGCCCGCCCAGCAGGTGCAGCAGCGTGGACTTGCCCGAGCCGGACGCGCCCACGATGGCCACGCGTTCGCCGCGCCGCACATCGATGTCGATGCCGGCCAGCACCTGCACCGAATAACTGCCCTGGGTGAACGTCTTGCCCAGGTTGCGGCACGACAGCACGACCGGTTGTACTGCACTGTTCAATCCCTCATTCATAACGCAGCGCCTCCGCAGGTTTGACGCGCGCGGCCCACCAGCTCGGGTAGAGCGTGGCCACGAAAGCGAGGATCACGGCCAGGCCGCCGATCTTGACAACGTCCGGCCAGCGCAAGTCCGATGGCACGGTGCTGTTACTGTATATATCCTTGGACAAGAACTGCACTCCCAATAAATGTTCAATGAATGGCACGATGACGTCGATGTTGAGCGCCACCAGCACGCCGCCCGCCAGCCCCAGCAAGGCGCCCAGGATGCCCACCAGCGCGCCCTGCACCATGAAGATCTTCATGATCGAGCCGGGCGTGGCGCCCAGCGTGCGCAGGATGGCGATGTCGGCCTGCTTGTCGGTCACCGTCATCACCAGCGTGGACACGAGGTTAAACGCCGCCACCGCGATGATCAGCGCCAGGATGATCGACATCATGCGTTTTTCGATCTGCACCGCGCCAAACCAGGTGGCGTTGAGCTTGGACCAGTCGCGCACCGTCAGGTCGCCCGGCATGCTGCGTTTGAGTTCCTCGGCCACCTGCGGCGCCTGGTGCATGTCCGCCAGCCGCAGCCGCAGGCCGGCCGGCGCATCGAGACGCAGCAGTTTTTCGGCGTCCGTCAGGTGGACGAACGCCAGCGTGGCGTCGAATTCGTTGTGACCGGCCTCGAACACGCCCACGACCGTGAACGAACGCACGCGCGGCAGCACGCCGGCCGGCGTGGCCTGGCCTTGGGCCAGCGCCAGCGTCACCTTCTCGCCCAGCGACACGTGCAGCGCCCGCGCCAGCTCGATACCGAGCACGATGTTGTAGGCGCCCGGCTGCAGCTGGGCAAAGCTGCCGCGCCGCGTTTGCTTCGCGACGTCGGAGACGGCCGGCTCCAGGTCGGGCAGCACGCCGCGCACGATGGCGGGACGCAAAATATCCTCGCGCACGAGCATGCCCTGCATTTCCGCGAACGGCGCGGCGCCCGTGACGGCCGGGTTCTTGCGGGCCGCGGCCGCCTGGTCGCGCCAGTTGGGCATGGAGCCGCTGTTGTCGAACACTTCCACGTGCGCCAGCACCGACAGCATGCGGCCCGTGACTTCTTTCTGGAAGCCGTTCATGACCGACAGCACGATGATCAGGGCGGCCACGCCGAGTCCGATGCCGGCCATCGAGATGAGCGAGATGAACGAGATAAAACTGTTGCGGCCGCTGCGCTTGCCGGCCCGCGTATAGCGCAGGCCGACCAGCCATTCAAACGGCAAATTCTGAAGAATACTCATGGGTTCCAGCAAGCAGGGACGTGACGAGCACGAAGTGTGCCATATAAAAACAATTTCATGTGTGAAACAGCGTACCTTTAACAGGTCACTCGTACCGCAGCGCCTGCGCCGGTTTCACGCGCGCCGCGCGCCAGCTCGGATACAGCGTGGCCAGGAACGCCAGCACCACCGACACGCCGCTGATGCGCAGCACGTCGTCCCAGCGCAGGTCGGACGGCAGCACGCTGATGAAATAGATTTCCTTGGACAGGAACTTGATGCCCAGCAGGTGCTCGATGAACGGCACGATCACATCCACGTTGAGCGCCAGCAGCGCGCCCAGCCCGGTGCCGATGGCCGTGCCGATCACGCCGACCAGCGCCCCCTGGATCACGAAGATCTGCATGATGGACGCGGGCGAGGCGCCCAGCGTGCGCAAAATCGCAATATCGGCCTGCTTGTCGGTCACCGTCATCACCAGCGTGGACACCAGGTTGAATGCGGCCACGGCCACGATCATGGTCAGGATCACGAACATCATGCGCTTCTGGCTTTGCACGGCCGCGAACCAGGTGGAATTGGCCATGGTCCAGTCGCGCACGAACAGCTCGCCAGGCATGGACGCCTTGAGTTCGTGCGCCACGCGCGGCGCCTGCTGCATGTCGGCCACGCGCAGGCGCAAGCCGGCGGGGGCGTCGATTTTCAGCAGTTTTTCGGCATCGTCGAGATTGACGAAGGCCAGCGTGGAATCATAGAGATTGTGACCGGCCTCGAAAATGCCGACCACGTGAAACGGGTGCAGGCGCGGCATCATGCCGGCGCTGCTGGCCTGGCCGTCGGACAGCGCCAGCGTGACTTTTTCGCCGGGCTTCACATCGAGCAGGCGCGCCAGCTCGGCGCCCAGCACGATGTTGTCGCTGCCCGGTTGCAGGGCGTCGAAGCTGCCCTGGCGCATCTGCTTCACCACGTCCGACACCTGCGGCTCCAGCGCGGGCTGCACGCCGCGGATGATGGCGGGCTTGAGCACGTCGCCGCGCACCAGCATGCCCTGGATTTCGGCAAACGGGGCGGCGCCGGTTACTTCCGGATTCTTGCGGGCTGCCAGCGCCTGCTGGCGCCAGTCGGGCATCTGGCCACGCATGTCGAACAGTTCGACGTGGGCCAGCACCGACAGCATGCGATTGGTGACTTCCTTCTCGAAGCCGTTCATGACCGACAGCACGACGATCAGGGCGGCCACGCCGAGCGCGATGCCGGCCATGGAAATCAAGGCGATAAAGGAGATGAAACGGTTACGGCCGCCGCGCTTGCCGGCCCGCGTATAACGCAGGCCAACGAGCCACTCGTACGGCAAATTGCTGACTACACTCATAAAAAAAGACGCGCGTGATGAAGTAAGGCCGCAGTGTGCCACAACTTTACGATTTCGCCATCACGCGCGGTCCTGATTTAGCCGGTGAATTTCTCGTCGTTCACCAGTTCTTCGTTGCGGCGACGGCGGCCCATCACGCCTACCAGGCCCAGGCCGGCAGCCAGCATGGCCCACGTTTCCGTTTCCGGCACGGCCAGCACGGCCGACGCGGCCAGCATCGGCTGCGAGATGTTGCTGTCGCCGTCCACGCCCGTGAAGGTCGTGTACGTGTACAGGTTTTTCAGCCTGTAGCCGCTGATGGCGTCGAGCATGGCTTGCGCTTCTTCGACCTGGCTGTCGTGGTTGCGGGTGAAATACTGCTCGCCGCCCACCTTGAACAGGTCGCCGTCATCGTTGTTCAGCTCCCACAGGGCCAGCTGGAACGACAGCTGCTTGCGGTCGCTGCCGAGGCTGTTGGCGTACGAGGTTTCGAACAGCGCCTTGATGCTGTCGTTGACGCTGGTGTTGTAGTGGGCCGTGTAGGTGGCGCCCTGGATCGCTTCGATGGTCGGGGCGATGCAGTAGGCGAAGAACTGCTTGCTGAAGTCGCTGTCGCTGGTCATCTGGTACACGCCGCCAGCCTGCACCACGGATTCACCCGCCATCGCGTCGCCGAACAGCTTGGCGCCGGTATCGACCACGAGGCTGCCGCCGATGGCGTTCTGGTTGTAGACGTCGGCCGCATGGCTGACGCCGGAGAACGCCAGGGCGATGGCGATGACGGAGGTCTTGACGGCGTTTTGCAAAGTGATTTTCATTGTTATGCTCTTTGGTATAAAAGTTGTATGGGTAACGACGGGTAGTTCTGTTACGGTCAAACGACAAACACGGGGCACTGGCCCACCAGTTGCACCTGGGCTGCATCGGCAATCAGCTGGTCGATGGTTGGCGCGGTGACGCCGGCCGCGGCGGCGTCGCTGGCGGCCACGTTGAAGTACACGTCCGTCATCGCTGCGCTGGCGCCGCTGGCCATGGTCACGGTGCTGCTTTCCATGTGCAGGTTGTTGTTAGCGTCGAGGAAGGCCAGGTCGGTGAAGGCCAGTTTCAGGCTCACCACGCCGGCCTGGCCCAGCGACACCAGTTCGCCGGCGTCGGTCTTGCCGTTGCTGTTGGCGTCCTGCCAGATCAGCAGGCTGGCGAAATCGGCGTCGTTGGCGTCGACAAAACCGTCGCCATTGCTGTCGTAGCTGGACAGCTTGGCAAAGCCGTCGCCCTTGGCCGAACCGCCGAACAGTTCGCTGATGTCGTCGATCTGGCCGTTGTGGTTGCTGTCGATGGCCAGGAAGCCGTCGCCCTTGGACAACCAGCCGGTCTGGATTGCCTTGCCCGTGCCCAGCAGGTCGAAGCTGCCGGTCATGTCTTCGCGGGCGATGGTATGGATGCCGTCGCCGTTGAGGTCGATGGCGATCGGGGTGATGGCCGCATCCCAGCTCATGTCGTTCTTGCCGGACGTGAGCACGATGGTGTCGGTCTTGGTGACGTTGGTCAGCGCCTTGGCGTCGCCGGTCACGTCGGAGTCGATGGCGTCGTTGGTGCCGGTGTTCTTGACGCCCCACTTCCAGTCGCTCATGTTGTAGCCCTTGAACTTGACGTCGGTTTTGTCGAACACCAGGTAGTAGCTGCCCGGAGTCAGGTCGGCAAACTTGTAGTTGCCGTTGGCATCGGTCTTGACCGCGGCGCCCAGCTGCTTCCTGGTGGCCGCGTCGTACAGCGCCACGGTCACGCCGCCGATGCCCTCTTCGCCCGCATCCTGCACCCCGTTGTGGTTGCTGTCGCGCCAGACCTTGTCGCCGATGCTGGCCTTGCGGTAGATGCCGGCGTCCTCGGTGGTGATGTTCTGGCCGGTGCCCAGCGCGATGGTGCCGGTGCGGCCCACGTTGTTGCTCACGCTGGTGATGTCCGAATCGGTGGCGTCGGTGCCGGCGCCACTTTTGGTGAAGTACCAGCCGCTGCTGTTGGTCACTTCCACCTTGTAATTGCCAGCGCTCAGCCCGTCAAACAGGTACTGGCCGCCGTCATGGGTGACGGTGGTGGCCTTGAGCACGTTGTTGGCGTCGTACAGCTTGACGGTGACGCCGTCCACGCCTTTTTCGCCCGCATCCTGCACGCCGTTGGCGTTGCTGTCTTCCCACACCAGGTTGCCGATGCTCGATGCCTTGACCAGGCCGGCATCGCGGGTCTTGTCGACCGCGCCCGCAGCGAGCGTGAATTGCGAGATCAGGCCGGTAGCGTCCGCGTCGGAGTCCAGGCTGTCGTAATAGCCCTGGTCCTGCTTGGTGAACAGGTAGTTGTCCGGCGCGTCGACCTTGACCGAGTACTTGCCCGGGCCGACGTCGGAGAACAGGTACTGGCCGCTGGCGTCGGTGACGTCGGTGGCAATCACCACGCCCTTGTCGTTGAGCAGCTTGACGGTGACGCCGCGCGCGCCGCTTTCGTTGCTCTGCTGGATGCCGTCGCCATTGGTGTCGTACCAGACGCGGTCGCCAATGGAACCGGTCTGCACCAGGCCGGCATCCATGTTGGTGACATTCTGGCCGGCCGTCACAGTGACCTTGCCCAGGTTGCCGCTGGCATTGGCATCGCTGTCGATGGCGTCGTTGCTGCCCACGTTCTGCGTGGTGGCCACGTAGCCGCTCGGCAGTTTCATGGCCACGCTGTAAGTGCCGGCCTCCACCGAAAACTTGTAGTTGCCGTTGCTGTCAGTGGTGGTGGTCTTGACCACCTTGCCGGCGCTGTCGAGCAGTTGCATGGTCACGCCGGCCTTGCCGGATTCGCCGCTGTCCTGGATGCCGTTGCCGTTCTTGTCGAGCCACACGCGGTCGCCGATGGTGGCGGCCGCCAGCAGGCCGGCGTCCACCGTCTTGTTCACTTCGCCGGACGCCAGGGTAAAGCTGTGCGACAGGCCGGTGGCGCTGGCGTCGGAGTCGATGGCGTCGTTGCCAGGGTTGCCAGCGTGTGCCGTGGTGAAGGTCATGCCTTCCAGCAGCGTCGACTTGTCGAACTGCACGCTGTAGGTGCCCGGTTTCAGGTCGGCAAACTGGTAGTTGCCGCTGGCATCGGTGTAGACCGACGCGCCCACGGCCTTGCCGTCGGCGTCCAGCAGCGTGACCTTGACGTTGCCCACGCCCGTTTCGCCGCTGTCCTGCAGGCCGTTGCCGTTCTTGTCCAGCCAGACGCGGTCGCCCACGGTGGCGGTCTTGTACAGGCCGGCGTCGATGGTGTTGTTGACTTCGCCGGCAGCCACCGTGATCTTGCCGCTCTGGCCGGCAGCGTTGATATTGCTGTCGAGCTTGGCATCGCTGCCCGCGTTGGCGGTGGTGACCGTGTAGCCTTTCGGCGCGGTAACGGCCACCGTGTAGGTGCCGGCGTCGGCCGAGAAGCTGTACTTGCCGTCCGCGCCGGTGGTGGTGGTTTGCACGACGTTGCCGGCAGCGTCCTTCAGTTGCACGGTGGCGCCGGTCATGCCCGCTTCACCCGCATCCTGCACGCCGTTGGCATTGGCGTCTTCCCACACGCGGTCGCCGATGGTGGCTTTTTGCGCCACCAGGCCGGCGCGCACGGTCACGTCCTCGCCCGAGGCGATGGTGACCTGGGCGGTCACGCCGGTCGTGGTGTTGGCGTCGGAGCCGCCGCTGCCGGGCGCGCCGGCGCTGGCGGCCGTGAATTCATGGCCGGCCGGCAGCGTGGCCTTGTCGAACTGCACGCTGTACGAACCGGGCTGCAAGTTGGTGAACTGGTAGTGGCCGCTGGCGTCGGTGGTGGCAACCGCGCCTGGCACGGCCTTGCCGGCAGCGTCAAGCAGGGTGACGCGCACGCCGGCCGCGCCGGTTTCGCCGGCGCTGACCTGGC
>JBEVMD010000479.1:0-15114 GCA_040508835.1 Duganella sp.
AAGCGGCCAACCAATTCGCCATCATGTTCGGCGAGCGCTTCACGAACGCGATTCACTAACTAAGAAATCTTGGCCCCGCACACAGAATTTCTGATAGGTCCGGTGGCCCCATTCAGATGTAGGAGCCCCCTTCAAACCGGGGGCGATTCATTTCGCATTTGCAATGCAAACGTCTAACCAACTCCACCGCAAGAAATACTCACTATCTTTTTTCTCAACGTAAGTAGTACACGAATTACGTCACATCCACCATCTTGCACCGATGGCGCTTGGCCATTGGCTAAAATACTCATGGTTCCCGGCCCGCCGCGGTAGATAAAAATTCCATAGATTTCCCTTCCTTGCGTCTTGGAAATTCATAGTACCTGTCATACTCATGTAAAGCCCTAGATCCTTCTGGAAGTCTGAGGCGTTTTTCAAATTCTTTTACTATCTTAATTTTGAATCATTATCTCGGCTCTCGTTTATACTTCCATTTGCGCCGGAACTGCCGCTAAAGCAAGTTAGCAGAGTAAAAAAACAATGTTAAAGCATTTTTGGTATCTACTCATCGTAAGGTCCTTTTGGCGGAAGATTATGCTCTTTCTTAATTAGTTGCTTCTGGATCATTGCCTCATTTTTCGCTACGTGGCGTGCGTCCAGAAATTTCAACCTTTGGAGCATCAAGTTGATTTCCTGCAACGGCAGCTTTACCATGTTCCAATTCATAGGTTAATCCAAAGAACGCTGGTCTTAAGGTGTCCCCATTAACATCTTTTCCGCCCGTAGTGTTGCCCGGATTGCAACTAAATATTGAGTCAGCACCGATTTCATTATTTGCAATCTTCGTCACAGTACCGCTGCTGCATATATATCAGGCCGTATCCGCATCGGTCGAGTGACCAGCGTATCCCATCATCGGCAACGCCATCTGCCACGTTTCCATAAGGCTCGTAATGCGTACGATGAGCTATTCGCCGCATGGACTTGTACAGGCACCGCCACTGGATTTTCAACCTGGCGACCTGTTAAGCTTGGCCGAAGGGCCGGATTAGGCCATAAGCAGAGACTAAAAACTAAGGAAAGTGATGAGTGATGACGCCCGAACAACGTGATGCCCGAGCCAGACGTCTCGTAAGTGCTGCGCGTGCGCTTTTAGCATTACAGGTCGGCTTGTATGTTGGATCTAGGCGAATCGAAAACGTATTAACATGGCTCGGTCCGGAGTTCCGAATGAAACATCGAATTTTTGCGGAATTTACAAATGCTGTGCCTTTAGACATTCCTGTTGGAACCGCTCGACTGTTGTGGGCCCCAGAAGCCATGCTGAAGACCGATGAGAGGCTGGCAACTGTCGAGACGCAGTTCCGAACGAAGCTTTTAGCAGAGTGTGTGGAGATCATAAAACAATACGGATGACCGCTTTTTTGGGCGACAAGGCGGGCCGGCGAGGCGAAGATGTTTTGCACTGGTAACATGCTATGTTCTCCCGACCGGCTGAGAGCGGCCAAAACCAGACGTTCAGCGCAGGAAAAAAATGACCCGAAAATCACTTATCACCATTGACCTCACGAAAATTTCCAGCATAGATGAGCTGTTTCCAGTGCTATCTGATGCTTTAGATTTTCCAAGTTGGTGCGGCGAAAACTGGAATGCATTTTGGGACGCGATTACAGAAATAGTCGAGATGCCTGAGCATATCCAGTTAAATGGCTGGAGCGCTTTTGAGAATCGGTTTCCCGAGAACGCTGCTGAAAGAATGCTTGGATGATATGTCCAAACAGTATCCGACGCTCGCAGCTACGGTGGAATTTCTTTGACCTCTTCAATGTCCGCTTCGGGACGATAACAGTGTGCCGGGTAGAACATGTTGTTTTCACAACATCGGCATGCTATGCTGGCACGACCGGCCAAAAACGGCCATTAGCTGCCGGACGCCAAATGATGAGATTTGCGAAATTATGACTACCGAGATACTTCAATTACGGGCGATTGCGCAAATGGCGCTGACGACTCACATAACACCTCGCGTCAGAAGTATTTCGATGAGCCTTGATTCTACAGGGCGTGAAATTGAGTTCCGTGTTTACACCGACGGCACATTGCCAGAATCCGCAGCAGAAGCGCTAAGCTGCGCGGTGACGGAGATTCATGCAGCATATACTTTAGGGAAGATTTTACGCATAAACGAAGAATTTATTGTTGCGCCTGAGCCGGAACCGATGCACCATCTTCCGATAGTTGTCTATGTTCGTTGTGAAGACGCATGGGTCGACCGAACCTGACCGTGTTCGGCCAAAACCGGACCTTCGAGAAAAAACAGGACCAGGAGTTATGAAGACATGCTGACATTAAAAATAATGGCCGCAATCTTGGCGATCCTACTGGGAATCCCCAATCAAATCATCGACTACAAACATCGAAAACAAAAAAGATATGAGCCCGGAAATGCGTGGGGTTACTATGCGAGACTGAGTCGGGACGGGAGCTGGGAAGGGAAATTTATGATCTGGTCAAGTTATCTTGCGATTGGTTTTATCATCGTTACACTTGGCTACACTTTCTACGTCCTTTCAAGATGAAAAACGGTCTGAAATGACTGCTTTGGGGCGTCTCCCACCAGCGCAACAATTGGTGAATTTTTCACATGGCAAGATGCTATCCTGAGTGCCGTCGTCCGAGTTCGGCCAGACGCTGCCGTTCCGTTAGCGCACTCGCAAAAAGGTAACCCTATGCACGATCAATGCGGGCAGCATAACACCCCTGCTTCGCGTTGTGGACGTGGATATAGCGTACATCGTCATTGGCGAGCATTTTCACGATTACCTTCTCTACGAAAGTCCCTTCAACCACTTCGGCGTCGATCATCATGTCGTTGTCGTCATATGCCCGCAACGATAGAAACCGTATTCGCAAGGAATCGGGGATTTGATTGACGGCGTCATAGGAACGCGTTGCTCCTTCGCGAACAAAGATGGCGTGCGATGCTCGATACGGGTTTTCGGCAGGCTGGGATACATGGTTCAGTAGAAGCACAGTTTCCCCAATCTCGACATCCGTCAGCTCTATTCGATCCGGAAATCCAGGTTTTTTGTCGACTGCGTAGCGCTTAATAGCCATTGCCGCCAGTTCGCTTTCAGGCAAATGGAACAAGTGCATGAACTCTGCTGCACAGAGACCAGTGATTCGGAAATTCATAGTTAGCTCCAGCTTTTGTCAAAGCCGTATCTAATCACGTACTCGCAGCCTACGCATTTCGTTTCTTGCTATCAAAGACTGGCGCTGCGGTTTGAACGGCAGCAACGGGCCGCAGTCCAACTTTAGCCGGCCGTCCGCTATGTTTACGACAAACCGCGTAGATAGCGCTTGCCAGCCCAAAAATCGTTGCGACCGCGCCTGTTCGCGGTATGAGAAGCGAACGAATGCAGTTCAAAAATCCCTTACTCGCTTCCCGAATGCGATCTTCTCGGCAACTTCGAGTATCGATAGGTCCCTCGATTCAGCACGAGCTGTCGTTGCCGTCCTCTCGTAAAATTGCGTCCAGCGCCTCGAACCGCTGCTCCCATATCTTGCGATTGAAAGCCACCCAGTGAGCCAAGACGTCAATCCCCTTGCGGTCCAATTCGCATATGCGGGTTCTCCCAACCTTATGGGTCCGCAGTAGCCCACAAGTTTGCAATATGCGCAGATGCTGAGAAATGGCCGTCAGCGTCACATTCAACGCCCCAGCCAAAGCGCTTACCGACTGCGGTCCTTGGGCTACCAACTTGACAATCGCACGGCGCGTGGCGTCACCTAGCGCTGTGAAGACCGGATCCGCCGCGTCCGCCTGTATAGCGTGTAACTTCCTCATATAAACTTTACTCAACCCCTAATTCGGCGTGCAATTTATCCAGCAACTGTTGCCAGCCATTGCGACGCAGTTCAGGACCGTCCGCGCCGTCAACGTACATGGCCTGATGAGTGAATATGAGACGTGTCTTGTTTGGTCCATCGTTGAAAAACTCGAAAGTGTGCAGCGATGCAGAAAAACGACGTTCGGCCATTCCCATCGTAGCGGCGGCGACGATCCGCTGTTCAGGTACGATATCAAGGAAATATCCCTCCGATTTAAACTCTACGCCAGCAAAGTGCGTGCCTGGCTTGAATCGGTAGCAAGCTAATTCGCGTCCGCCAACTTTGAAGTCCATATCGTACTGTTCGATCTCGTGCTGATCGCCTTCGGCAAACCAGCGCTGTTTCTCGCGCGGGTCACTGAAGGCGCGATACACCCGCGCTAATGGGGCGGCAAAGGTACGCTCGCATGTGAAGGTATCGAACTGCGCTGCTTGAGTCATGATTTCTCCCCAATGGTGAAGTTGAGACTTCAGTTTAATTCGCGCCGACAGTGGAGTCAAAACTTTACTGATGCTGAGGTATGTGCAAAAAGCGGACGTTGCAACGGGAGACGCTATTGCTGCCTATATGTCGGGAGCATCCCATGGCGCCGGATCCCAGCGACTGACTAGCTCGTCAATAAAACATCGCACTTTTGGCGACATGTGACGCTTGCTGGCGAAGACGATGCGAATCGGTTCAGGCGGCTCGCTAAATTTGCTCAGCACCCTATGTAGCGTTCCTGCGCGCACATCGGCCGCAACGATATAGCTCGGCAGTTTCGTGATGCCCAGGCCGGCTAGCGCCGCCGTTCGGATGGCCTCCGCATTGTCCAGGTGCAGTGCCCCCTCGGTAACCATGGACGTGGGCTTGCCGGCGTCGCAGAAGTTCCACGGTAAAACCCGCCCCTCGGATACGAAATGCAGGCAGCGGAATGCATGGAGGTCGGTCGGCGATGCCGGTTGGCCATGCACTTTCAGGTACCCGGGCGCCGCGCAGGTGATCATTTGCTGGTGCGCAACGGTGCGTGTCAGCAGCCGCGTATCGTCCTTGGGTTTGCCTATCCTGATTGCCAGGTCGAAGCGTTCATCGATCAAATCCACGATACGGTCCGACAGGCTCGCATCGACGGTAACCCCCTCCCACCGATGCATGAAGGCGGCAATCACCGGCATCACATGCAAGCGGCCCAAAGCGACCGGAAGGCTGATGCGCAACTTGCCCTGCGGCGTGCCGCTGCGTTGTGCCAGCGCGCGCTCGACCCCTTCCAGCTCATCAAGGATGGAGACGGACGTTTCATACAGCACCCTGCCATCATCGGTCAGGCTCAGGCTTCTGGTGGTCCGGTTCAGTAGCCGCACCTGCAAACGCTGTTCCAGGCGCGTTACCGATTTGCCGATCGCCGAGCGGGTCAGGCCAAGCTGCCTGGCTGCCATCGTGTAGCTGCCATGCTTTACCACGCTGGCAAAAACGGCCATGTCATTCAGATTTGTCAGTTCCATTCGCCGCCCTTTTCCTTATTCCGCCAGGTCGTCACGACACCAGTCCGCTGTGTGGGGAAGCACATTCCCCAATGATTTGATTAGTATATCCATTCGCTTCCATTTGAAGCAAATACGCGAGGAAAAAATGAACGACAAACTGACGCAAGTAATGCATGGCTGGGCTGAAAGTCTGGTGAATCTGGTGCCTGTCCTGACGGGCAGCGATAAGACCGCAACGATGGCGCAGGTGCGCGCTTCCTACACCGCTTTTCAGGCGCAACAGCCGGCGCCTGGGGGCATGCGATTTGAAGACGTCGATATGGGCGGCGTGCCGGCAACGCTGGTGCAGCCCGAGGTCAAAACTTCCGATATTGTCCTTCTGTATCTTCACGGTGGCGCCTACATCGTCGGCGAGCCGGACGGCTATCGCGGCATCGGCGGCAACTACGCCAAGCTGATCGGCGGCAGCGTTTATATTCCCAATTACCGGCTGGCGCCGGAGCACCCATTCCCCGCCGCGATCGACGATAGCCTGAGCGCCTACGAATGGTTGCTCGAACAAGGCATCCCGGCAGAAAAAATCGCCTTTGCGGGCGAGTCGGCTGGTGGTTCCATGGTCGTCAGCGTCATGGTCGCCGCCAAGCAAAAAGGCTTGCCGTTACCGGCGGCGGGCCTGGCCATATCACCTTGGGCCAACCTTGAGCACACTGGCGCGTCGATGACGAATCGGGAAGGGCTGGACCCGCTTAACACCAAGCCGTTGCTTGATCTGCTGGCCCGTACCTTCCTTGCTGGCGAGTTGCCCAACCATCCACTGGCCTCGCCCGTGTTCGCCGACGTCACCGGCCTGCCACCCATACTGGTGCAGATCGGTGAGAACGAACTCATGCTGAGCGATGCTGTGCGACTGGCCAGCCACCTGGCCGAGAACCGTGTGCGGGTCAACCTCGAAGTCTGGCCAGGGATGCCACATGCCTGGCATTTTTTCCAGAGCTTCTTGCCGGAAGCCGGGCAAGCACTTCAGGCGTCTGCCCGGTTTATTTCCGAAACTGTGAGCACGGCAAACTAACCGGCACGCAAATGCTGCTACCACCCCGAGCAACTCGGTCCTGATCGGGCCTTATCAATGGTTGATAAGCCGATCGGAACGGCCGATTCGAGGGGAGCAGCGTGTCGATACGCCACACCGGGCCCAACCATCAACCGACAGTCTTGGCCCACACGGCCTGCGCATTGGTAAATTCGCGCAGGCCGAAGTGCGACAGTTCGCGGCCGTAGCCGCTCTTCTTGACGCCGCCGACCGGGATGCGCGCGTTCGATGCGGGATAGCCGTTGATGAACACGCCGCCCGTTTCGATGCGGCGGGCTATGCGCTGGGCGCGCGCCACGTCGCTGGTCCACAGGCTGCCGCCCAGGCCATAGTCGCTGGTGTTGGCCAGCTCGATGGCGTGCTCCGTGTCCTCCGCCACCACCATGGCAGCGACGGGGCCGAAGGTTTCTTCGTCAAATGCCGCCATGCCCGGTTTCACGTCCGCCAGCACGGTGGCTGCATAATAATTGCCCGGTCCTGCAAGCGGATGGCCGCCCAGCAGCAAGGTGGCGCCGGCAGCCAGCGTGCGCTGCACTTGCCCGTGCAGTTCGTCGCGCAGGTCGTGGCGGGCCATCGGTCCCATGGCGGTGGCCGCGTCGCGCGGATCGCCAGTCGTCAGCTGGCTGGCGGCGGCGACGAATTTGCGGGTGAATTCGGCGGCAATCGATTGGTCGAGGATGAACCGCTTGGCGGCCAGGCATACCTGGCCCGCATTCTGGAAGCGCGCCTCGATGCCGGCCTTGACGGCCAGGTCGATGTTGGCGTCCGCCAGCACGATGAAGGCGTCCACGCCACCGAGTTCCAGCAGGCTTTTCTTGAGCGCCCTGCCCGCCAGCGCGGCAATGGCGGCGCCGGCGCGCACGCTGCCCGTCAGCGTGACGGCAGCCACGCGCGCGTCGACGATCGCGTACGCCACGGTGTCGTTGTCGGCGTTGAGGTTGCAGAACAGGCCGGGTGGAAAGCCGGCGCGTTCATACAGTTTCTCGAGCGCGTACGCCGAACCCATCACATTGGGCGCATGCTTGAGGATCAAGCCGTTACCGGACAACATGATCGGGCCTGCGGCGCGGATCACTTGCCACAACGGGAAATTCCACGGCATGACGGCCAGGATGCTGCCCAGCGGCAGGTACGACACGTGGACCTGGTCGTCGCCGTCCACGGTCACCGGTTCGTCGGCCAGTATGGCCGGGCCATGGTCGGCAATCCAGTCGATGGTGGCCGCGCATTTGTCCACCTCCGCACGGGCGGCGCCGATGGTCTTGCCCATCTCGGCGGTGATGAGGGCCGCCAGCGGGTCCGTATCCTGGCGCAGGGCCGCCGCCAGGCGGCGGTACGTGGCCACGCGCTCGCCCATCGGCGTGGCGCGCCACAGGCTGGCGGCAGCGGTGTTGGCGTCGAGCAGGCGCTCGACTTCGGCAGGCGTCTGGAACGGGTACGTGGCGATCAGTTCGCCCGTGGCGGGGTTGCGGGAGACTGCGTGGGCAGCGGCGTTGGTAGCGGCGTTGATAGCAGTGTTGATATCGGCGTGCGACATGGTGGACCTCCGTGAATGATGTGCAGTGTTCAGTAACTGCTGAGACCTCACTGTAGGCCACCATGACATGTTGCGTAAGGCGTGTCGTGATCCTATGACTGGCGGTCACCGGCACGCAGAAGGTGAGGACGGCGGCGTCGGGATGTACGTCACCAGCGACAGGTCGGGCCGGCCGGCGGGTGTGAGCGCCACGTACGTAAAGGCGGTCACCTCGCCCGATGGCAGGCGCAGCTGCTTGGCGCCCTCGTCGAAGCCTTTGACATCGGTATCCTGCCACCAGGCGCGGAACTCGGGGCTCAGTTCGGTAAGTTCGGCGACCAGGCTGTCGAACGGCGCCCTGTCCTGCGCCCGGGCCTGGGCGCGGGCGGCGCGAAACGCCGAGATCATCCCGCGCGCCATCTGGTCCCAGTCGAGGATGCGGGTGCGGTACGGCGGATACAGGAACAGCAGGCGCAGCGTGTTGCGCTCGTGCGGCTGCAGCATGTCGTAGTCGACGAACAGGTCGGCGATCGCATCGTTCCAGGCCAGGATGTCGAGCCGGGTATTGCGCACATAGGCCGGCACGGGAATGGCGCGCACCAGCAGGGCCAGGCCGTCGCCGAGGCGCCCGCCCGCCGTCACCGTTGCGGCAGGGACGTCGCGCGAGGACAGCGCAAACAGATGGGTCGATTCGACCGGATCGAGCTTGAGCACCTTGGAAATGCGGCGCAGCGCATCGGCCGACGGCTGGATTTCGCGCCCCTGTTCCAGCCAGGTGTACCAGCTGACGCTCACGCCTGCCAGCAATGCCACTTCCTCGCGGCGCAGTCCCGGCGTGCGGCGCGGTCCCTTGATGCCATTGGGAGTCATGAGCGAGCCAAATTCGTCGGGCTGAAGGCGGGCGCGCCGGCTGCTGAGAAAGGCGCCGAGCTCGCGGCGTTGTTCGGGAGAGGGTCTGCTGGACATGATGCACCGGGCTGAGTTGAAATAATCGCCGTGGCGACGCCTCCCGATTATAGCGAGCGGCCGCGCCGCGCGCCAACTGGCGCCCACGTACTGCAGCGTGCCGCAGCGCGGTGCAGGCGACGATGGGCCGGTGGCGGCACGCAGTACCAATCGCCGGCAGGCGGCAGCCTGCTGGTGCGTTGCGGCACGGGCCTGCTGCGCTAGTCAGGCGCCGGAATACGGCGCGCCATTGACGCGCACGTTCTCGAACCTGACGGGCGCCTGCTGCGGCATGGCCAGCACGCCGTTGACCAGCGTCAGGTCGCAGTTGCTGATGACGATGTCGGACAGCGCGGTCTGGCCCGGGTTCGGCCGGATGCTGCCAAAACTGACGAAGTTGCCGCTGATATCGGTCATGGTGATATTGCGCACGACCGACTGCGGCGGCGCTGCCCCCTTGAGGTCGGCGTACTGGGTCCACGGACGCACCAGCAGTAACGCGCCGCGGGCACCGGTGGTGTTCAGGGTCAGGTGGCGGAAATGGATGTCCTCGTACAGTTGCGGCGTGTCGGTGCGCAGCTTGATGACGGCCACATCGACATCCGTCACCGTGCAATGCTCGACCACGACGTCGCGCACAATGGTCGCCTCGCTGCCCAGCGTGAACACACCGTGGCCGCGGCGGAAGTGGCAATGCCGCACGCGCACATGCTCCACGGGCGGGCTGTCCCGGTCTTCCAGCGCGCGCGGCCCCTTCGACCCCTTGGCGGCAATGCAGTCGTCCGTCACCGAAAAATAACAGCGCTCGATGGTCACGTGCTGGCAGCTGTCGAGGTCGATGCCGTCGCTGCTGGGCGCCTGTTTGTAGTCGTCCGGCACTTCGAAGCGGGCGTTGCGCACGTTCACGTCCTGGCAGCGGTACAGGTGCAAATTCCAGAACTGCGCATCCTTGAACGTGACGCCGTCGATCATCACGCCGCGCGAGCGCTCGATCACGGCCAGGCGCGCGCGCGGCACGCCCAGGTTGGGGAAATTATGCGGGTCGGGCGCGGCGTTGCGCAATTTCCAGAACAGGTCCCACACGGGACGCCCCGCGCCGTCGAGCGTGCCTTCACCCGTGATGCGCAGGCCGTCGCAGCCGCTGGCGTTGATCAGGCCGGGATTGAAGGCCTCCTCGAAATGCCCTTCGATGCGGGTGCGCTGCACCGGGAAATGACTGAGGTCGGTCGAGCACCGCAGCACGGCGCCCCGCTCCAGGTGCAGGTGGACGGCCGGCTTTAAAAACAGCGCGCCGCTGACGAACACCCCGGGCGGCACCACGACCGTGCCGCCGCCAGCCTGCGCCAGACCGTCGATGGCGGCCTGGATCGCGCGTGTGTTGATAGTGGCGGCGCCTGCGGCGGTGGCACCGTCGGCCACGGCGCCTGCGGCGGTAATGACCACGCTGCGGTCTGCGCCCGATGCACTGCGGGCGGCGGCGGGCCACGGCCATGGCGCCCAGGCCAGTGCGGACAAGGCTGCCAATGCGTGGCGGCGGCGCGTCGGGTATGCGGTCATGCGGTCTCCGGTCTGCGATTCAACGGGTCGGCGTCGCCGGTCCTGCCGGCCGGCGTTGCCCCTTTGAATACAGGACGAACGGCAGCGCATTTTCCTCCGCTCTTTTTATGCGGCCGCGCCGGGCCGGCTGAGCGCGACAGCATCGGCCCCGGCCGCGATGCGCATGGGGCTGGCCGGATCGGTGGCCACCCGCCAGACCGCCTCGGCCACGTCGTGCGCCTGCGTCACGGGCCCCGGTTGCGACCATTGCTCGAACACGCGTTGCGCCAGCGGCGCGTAGGCCTCGGGAATCGCGCCGTCCATGCGGGTACGGGCGTTGGCGCCGAAACTGGTGTCGGGCGCGCGCCCCGGCAGCACCAGTCCCACCCGCACGCCGAACGGCGCCAGTTCCAGCGCCAGCGACTCGGTGAAGGCGTTGACGGCCGCCTTGCTGGCCGTGTACACCGACAACAGCGGCAGCGGCACCAAGGTCACGCTGGAGGTGACGTTCACCACCACGCCCGCACGGCGCTGGCGGAACTGCGGCAGCACCGCCTGCGTCATCGCCATCACGCCGAAGGTATTGGTGTCGAAGACGTCGCGCACGGTCGTCAGCGGGATGCCTTCCAGCGCGCCCAGCAGGCCGATGCCCGCGTTATTGACCAGCACGTCGATGGGGCCGGCGGCGGCCAGCGCGGCGCGGATGCTGTCGGCATCGGTGACGTCGAGCGCAATCACCTGCAGACGGTCGGACGCGGGCAGCAGGTCCGGGCGCGGCGTGCGCATGGTGGCCACGACGCGCCAGTCGCGGTCGAGAAAATAACGGGCGGTGTCGAGGCCGAAGCCGGACGAGCAGCCGGTAATCAGAACGGTTTTCATGGGTATGCCTTGCAGGTGGTGGGGATAGGAACACTATAGCAACGCACCATCGGACTGGCTATAATCAAACGTCCCAAGTTAATTCGAGAGAGTCCGGAATGATCGATCCCCTTGCCGAGGTCATCGGCCTGCTGCAGCCGCAGGCGCGGTTTTCCAAGGTGGTCCATGGCGCCGGCGCGTGGCGCGTGGCGCGCACCAACAGCGGCCTGCCCTTTTACGGCGTGGTGATCGAGGGTACGTGCCACCTGGCTGCCAACGGCCACGAGGCCATCGTGCTGGAACCGGGCGATTTCGTCCTGATACCCGCCGCGCGCGACTTCGCCACGTCGAGCCTGGCGGCGCAGGGCCTGCAGATCGCGTCCGTGCCCGCGCTGCTGGCGGACGGCGAATTTCGCGTGGGCGACCAGCACGGTCCGGCCGAGGTGCGCATGCTGGTGGGCCACTGCGCGTTCGGCTGTCCCGACGCGGCGCTGCTGGTGTCGCTGCTGCCGCAGCTGGTGCACGTGCGCGGCGAACGGCGGCTGGCAACGCTGGTGGAACTGGTGGTGGAAGAGTCGCGCGCGCGGCGGCCGGCCCGCGACGTGATCCTGGCGCACCTGCTGGAAGTGCTGTTCATCGAGGCGCTGCGCTCCACGGCCGGCGTGGCTGCCGCGCCCGGCCTGCTGCGCGGACTGACCGACGAACGGCTGGCGGTCGCGCTGCGCTGCATGCATGAAAGTACGGCCACGCCGTGGACGGTGGCGCAGCTGGCCAGGGAGGCGGCCTTGTCGCGCTCGACCTTTTTCGAGCGCTTCAGCCGCGCGGTGGGCATGGCGCCCATGGCCTATTTGCTGGCCTGGCGCATGGCGGTCGCCAGAGACTTGCTGGCGCGCGGACAGGCCGGCGTGGCGGAGGTGGCGCGCAGCGTCGGCTATGGTTCGGCCAGCGCGTTCAGCGTGGCGTTCGCGCGCCACACGGGCATGCCGCCGATGCGGTATGCGGGCCAGGCGCGCGCACGGGAAACGTTAGCCCCGGCAGCGGCGTGAGCGGGTCAGCGCGTCGGCGCACGCGGCGGCGAAAGACGCCGCACGTCTAAGTCGCAACGCAACGGCAACGGAGGTCGCACTGTTTAGCGTAGTTGGGCTAAACTGGCTCAACTGGCGCCCCCACCATTTGACCGTGCCCGGACGACGATGCGAGACTGCGCACCACTCTTTCAACCGATGAATAACGCACCATGACCGACGCCGCACTGCCCACGCCCGCCCCGCTGCGCGAACTCGCCGGCGTGACGCCGGCGGACCTGACCGACGCCCTGCTGACCTCGACCACGCCGTTCGTCGTGCGCGGCCTGGCTGCGGGCTGGCCGTACGTGCAGGCGGCGCTGACGTCGCAGCAGGCGGCCAGCGCGTACCTGTGCCGGTTCTACACTGGCGAGCCGGTGGTGGCCTACGTGGGGCCGCCCGAGATCCGCGGCCGGTTCGCTTACAGCGACGACATGACGCGCATGAATTTTGCGTCGATCAATGCGCGCCTGGACCTGATCCTGGCGCAGCTGGCCGGGCATGCGCACGACGCCGAGCCGCCCTACTGCTACGTCGGCTCCACGTCGATCGACCGCTACCTGCCGGGGTTTCGCGCCGAGAACGACCTGCCGCTGGGCGATCGCCAGCCCATGACCAGCATCTGGCTCGGCAACCAGACCCGGGTGGCCGCCCACTTCGATTTTTCCGACAATCTCGCGGTGGTGGCTGCCGGGCGCAGGAAATTCACGCTGTTCCCGCCCGAGCAGCTGTCCAACCTGTATATCGGCCCGCTCGATTTCACGCCGGCCGGCCAGAGCATCAGCATGGTCGATTTCGACCGGCCCGACCTGGATACATTCCCGCGGTTCGCGGAGGCGATGCGCCACGCCCAGGAAGCCATCCTGGCGCCGGGCGACGCCATCTTCATCCCCACCATGTGGTGGCACCACGTGGCGGGCCTGGACCCGTTCAACACGCTCGTCAATTACTGGTGGCGGCAGACGCCCCACTACCTGGGCACGCCATCGGCCACGCTGCTCGACGCCATGCTGACGATACGCGCGCTGCCGCCCGAGCAGCGGCGCGCCTGGCAGGAGCATTTCCGCCATTACGTGTTCGAGAGCGACGGCCAGGAGGCGGCGCATATCCCGGAAGGCGCGCGCCGCGTGCTGGCGCCGTTCGACGCCGACAGCGCGCAGGCCCTGCGCGCGCAACTGGCCAAGCGGCTGCGCTGACATGGGCGCGCCCGGCATGAACGACGCCCACGGAAACGCCAGCGGAAACGCCACCCACCGCGATGCGATTGCGCACATCGTGGTGGTCGGCGGCGGCTCGGCCGGCTGGCTGACCGCGTGCGCGCTGGCGGCGGAATACCGCCAGTTGCGGGTGACGCTGGTGGAGTCGCCCGACGTGGCCGCGATCGGCGTGGGCGAAGGCACCTGGCCGTCGATGCGCGAGACGCTGCAGCGCATCGGCGTGTCGGAAGCGGATTTCTTCCGCGAATGCGATGCCTCGTTCAAGCAGGGCTCGCGCTTCGACGGCTGGGTCACCGGCGCGGCCGGCGACACCTATTTCCACCCGTTCGTGCTGCCGGAAGGCTATGGCGAAGCCAACCTGGTGCAGCACTGGCAGGCGCACTACCCCGACGTCTCGTTCGGCGACCTGGTCAGCTACCAGCCGCACCTGTGCCGCGCCGGGCGCGCGCCCAAGCAACCCCAGACGCCCGAGTATGCGGGCGTGGCCAACTACGGCTACCACCTGGACGCCGGCAAGTTCGGCGCCTTCCTGCAGCGCCATGCCACCACCAGGCTGGGCGTGCGCCACGTGCTGGCCCATGTCGAGCAGATCGTCCCCCGCACCGGTGGCGGCCATGCGGGCGACACGGTGGGGGACACGGTGGGCGACATTGCGGCGCTGCGCACGCGCGCACACGGCGATATCGCAGGCGATTTGTTCATCGACTGCACCGGCATGCAATCGCTGCTGCTGGGCCGCCACTACCAAGTGCCGCTGGTCTCCCAACAACACATTCTGTTCAACGACCGCGCGCTGGCCGTGCAGGTGCCGTACCCGGACCATGCGGCGCCGGTCGCCTCGCAGACCACCGCCACCGCGCAGCGCGCCGGCTGGATCTGGGACATCGGCCTGCCCACGCGGCGCGGCGTCGGCCATGTCTATTCGAGCGCGCACCTGAGCGACGACGAGGCCGAACGCGACCTGCGCGCCTATCTGGCCGCCACCGGCCACCCGGAGCTGGCGGTCGCGCCGCGCAAGATCGGCTTCGAACCCGGCTACCGCGCCCGCTTCTGGCACCGCAACTGCCTGGCCATCGGCCTGTCGGCCGGCTTCATCGAGCCGCTGGAAGCGTCCGCGCTGGCGCTGGTGGAGCTGTCGCTGCGCTGGCTGCTGGACGACATGCCCGCCAGCCGCGCCCAGATGGACGTGGTGGCCGCCCGCTTCAACCATGCGTTCACCTATCGCTGGGAGCGCGTCATCGATTTCCTCAAGCTGCACTACGTGCTGAGCCGGCGCGACGACAGCGACTACTGGCGCGACCACCGCCGCGCGGCGTCGGTTCCCGACCGCGTGCGCGACCAGCTGGCGCTGTGGCGCACGCGCCCGCCGTCGCGGCGCGACTTCCCCAGCAACGAGGAAGCCTTCCCGGCCGCCAGCTACCAGTACGTGCTGTACGGGATGGGGTTCACCAGCGCCATGCCGGCGCGCGCGTCGGACCTGCCCGAGGAAGCGGCGCGCCACGTGCTGCACGCCCAGCGCCTGACGGCCCGCATGCTGCCGCTGCTGCCA
>JBEVMD010000494.1:0-7268 GCA_040508835.1 Duganella sp.
CATCCTGCATCCCCGCGACTGGGGCGTCGGCACCAAGATTACCGTCTTCACGTTTGCACTGATCAGCGTGATCCTGGCCATCATGCTAATGCTCATTAATATCAGCACGTCCACCATGCTGACCGAGCGCGCCAAGTCCAACGTGGCCAACTCGCTGCACGGCATCAGCAACACCGTGGAAGTGTTTAACAACGCCATGACCAACGAGGCGTCCAGCTTTGCCCGCCTGTTCGCAGCCGAGTTCGAAGGCGGCAAGTTTGCGCTGGACCCGGCCACTACCATCGAGATCGCCGGCAAGCCGACGCCGGCGCTGCTGCACGGTGGTAAGCCCATCAATTTGGACTTCACCATCCTCGACAAGTTCACCAACGACACCGGCGTGATCGCCACCGTGTTTGCCGCCAACGGCCCCGAGTTCGTGCGCGTGGCCACGTCGCTGAAAAAAGAAAACGGCGAGCGCGCAGTGGGCACCCAGCTCGACCATGCCCACCCCAGCTATCCCCTGCTGCGCGCCGGTAACAGCTACATCGGCCTGGCCACGCTGTTCGGCAAGCAGTTCATCACCCAGTACGACCCCATCAAGGACGCCGGCGGCAATGTGATCGGCGTGCTGTTCATCGGCCTTGACATCTCCAAGAACATGAATATGCTCAAGGACAAGATCAAGGCGATCAAGATCGGCGACACCGGCTATATCTACGTGATCAATGCCGCGCCCGGCGAAAAACAGGGCACCGCGCTGATCCACCCCAAGCGTGAAGGCGAGAACCTGCTCGACATCAAGAGCGCGGACGGCAATGCCATCATCAAGGAAATGCTCGACGCCAAATCCGGCGGCCTGACCTACCGCTGGGCCGATAGCGCCTCCGATACGCCACGCGAAAAAATCGTCGAATTCCACACCTTCAAAGACTGGAACTGGCTGATCGTGGGCGGCACCTACACCGAGGAAATCACGCGCGAAGCGGGCACGCTGCGCAACCGCTACGCGCTGATCGGCCTGGCTGCGCTGGCGATCTTTGCGGTCATCCTGTTCCTGCTGGTGCGCGCTGTCGTCTCGCGGCCGCTGGCCCGCGCCGAGGAAGCGGCCGACCGCATCGCCAAGGGCGACCTCGACGTCAAGCTCGACGTGCACAGCAACGATGAAATCGGCCTGGTGCTGCGCGCCCTGAACGGCATCAGCCACAACCTGTCGAGCGTGGTGGGCCAGGTCCGCACCGGCGCCGAGCAGATCACCACCGCCGCCACCGAAATCGCCAACGGCAACCTCGACCTGTCGAGCCGCACGGAAGAACAGGCGTCCAGCCTGGAGGAGACCGCCGCGTCGATGGAAGAGCTGAGCGGCGCCGTGCGCCAGAACGCCGACAACGCCGCGCAAGCGAACCAGATGGCGATGGCCGCGTCCGGCATTGCTGCCAAGGGCGGCGAAGTGGTGGCCCAGGTCGTGGACACCATGGGCTCGATCAACGCGTCGTCGCGCAAGATCGTCGACATCATTTCGGTCATTGACGGCATCGCGTTCCAGACCAATATCCTGGCCCTGAACGCGGCCGTGGAAGCGGCGCGCGCGGGCGAACAGGGCCGCGGCTTTGCCGTGGTGGCGTCCGAAGTGCGCAATCTGGCGCAGCGCTCGGCCACGGCCGCCAAGGAAATCAAGGAACTGATCGACGACTCCGTCAGCAAGGTCGACGTGGGCAGCCGCCAGGTGGAGCAAGCCGGCGCCACCATGCAGGAAGTGGTGGACAGCGTGCGCCGCGTGACCGATATCATGGCCGAGATCAGCAGCGCCAGCGACGAGCAGCGCGCCGGCATCGGCCAGGTGCACGACGCCATCGCCCAGATGGACGAGGTGACCCAGCAGAATGCCGCGCTGGTCGAGGAAGCGGCCGCCGCCGCCGCTGCGCTGCAAGACCAGGCGCACGACCTGGTGGAAGTGGTGCGCATCTTTAACCTGGGCAGCAACGCCGGCAATCGCCCCCCTGCCCTGGGCGGCCGCAAGCCGGCGCGCCTGGCCCTCGATTAAACAGGCACGCTCCGGCCCAGGCCGCCCACGCCCTGCGCGTCGGCGGCCTTTTTTATTCTATAATCCGGCACGCACCCGATCCGCGCCGGTCGCGGCGGCGCCCCATGATGCAACCAGGATTGCTATGCAACGACGATATTTTCTCTCGGCCATGGCCGCGCTGCCGCTGGCGGCCCACGCCCGCGGGTTCACTGCGATCGACCTCACGGGCGCTGCCATCGGCCCCGATTTTCAATTGTCCTACCCCGACGGCAAGCCGGCCGCGCTGCGCGACTTCCGCGGCAAAACCGTGCTGCTGTTCTTCGGCTTTACCCAGTGTCCCGACGTGTGCCCCACGGCGCTGGCCCGCGCCGTGGACATCAAGCGCCTGCTGGGCGCGGACGGCGCCAAGCTGCAGGTGGTGTTCGTGACCATCGACCCCGAGCGCGATACGGGACCGCTGCTGACCGAGTACATGGCCGCGTTCGACCCCACCTTCGTGGCCGTGCGCGGCACTGCCGAACAGACCGCCAAGGTGGCGCGCGACTTCAAGATCATGTATCGCAAGGTGCCCAGCGGCGCCTCGTATTCGATGGACCATACGGCCATCACCTATGTGTTCGACGCCAACGGCCGGATCCGGCTCGGCTTCAAGCACGACCAGACGGCCCAGCAGTGCGCGGACGACCTGCGCCAGCTGATCAACCCCAAAAAGCCCACCGGCTTCTTACAAGGACTGTTCCAATGAAAACATTCGTATCGTTGATGCTGGGCGCCACGCTGCTGGCCGCCGCGCCCGCCTGGTCGCAAGTGACCGTGGACCAGCCCTGGGTGCGCGCCACGGTGGCCGCGCAAAAAGTCACGGGCGCGTTCATGACGCTCACTGCCGCCAAGGACAGCCGCCTGGTGGGCGTGAGCACGCCGGCCGCCGGCGTGGTGGAAGTGCACGAGATGAAAATGGTGGAAGACGTGATGCGCATGCGCCAGGTGCCCGCGCTCGACCTGCCCGCCGGCAAGCCGGTAGCGCTGACGCCGGGCGGCTACCACCTGATGCTGTTCCAGCTCAAGCAGCAACTCAAGGACGGCGACAAGGTGCCGCTGACGCTGGAAGTGGAAGATGCAGCCAAGGTGCGCAGCACGATCACCGTGCAAGCCGTCGTCCGGCCGCTCAATGCGGCGGCCGGCAGCCATCACTGAGTAGCTCTCCCCGCAGTGCCGCCTTGGCTGCGGCAACATACCGTTCGCTGACGGGCAGCTCGTGGCCGCAACGCAGGGCCAGCGTATAACCGCCCTCCTGCCCCTGGCGCAAGCCGGCCAGCTGGCCGCGCCGCACCAGCATGCGGCGATGGATGCGTAGAAACTGCTGCGGGTCCAGATACCGTTCCAGCGCCGCCAGCGGCGTGCGGTGGAGCATGGTTGCGTGCGCCATATGCAGCTCCACGTAATTGCCGGCCGCCTCGATCCAGCGCACCTCGGCCAGGTCGACCTTGTCCATGCGGCCGACCGAGCGCACGATGACTTCCTGCCAGTAGGCCGGCGCCGGATCGGCAAACTGGCGCAAGGCATCGGTATAGGTCGCGCGCTGGTCGAGCAACACGCGGGCCCGCGCGAGCGCCTGCCGCAGGCGGCGGTCGTCCACCGGTTTTAACAGGTAGTCGAGCGCATGGACCTCGAACGCGTCGAGCGCATGGCCCCGGTGCGCCGTGACGAACACGATCAGCGGCGGCCGTTCCAGCCGGCTCAGCTCGCGCGCCAGGTCCAGGCCGGATTCCACCGGCATCTGCACGTCCAGCAGGATCAGGTCGACCGCATGGGTGGCCATGACAGCACGCGCTGCCGCCGCGCTGGCGCAGTCGGCCGCCGCGATCCAGTCCGCCATTGGCGCCAGGGCGAGGCGCAGGTTGGTGCGTGCATGGGCTTCGTCATCGACGATCAACACGGTACCGGCCATGCTCACTCCACTGCCCGGCACGGCAGGCGCAGGCGCGCGACAAAACGGCCATCTGAGCGGCCATCTGAGCGGCCATCTGAGCGGCCGTCCGAGCGGCCGTCCGAGCGGGTAACCGCGAGCGTGGCCGCGCTGCCGTAAGCGAGCGCCAGGCGCGCGGCAATACCGCGCAGGCCGATGCCCAGTCCTTGCGGCGGCGTTGCCTGCTGCGCAAACACTGGGTTGCTCACCTCGATCGCCAGGAACGCGCCGTCGCGTGCCAACGCAATGCGCAGATCGCTGGCGCCTGCGTGGCATTCGAGGTCATGGCGCAGCGCGTTTTCCACCAGCGGTTGCAACAGCATGGGCGGGCACGCCAGATCGGCGTCCAGCAGATGCGCGCCCTCCACCCGCACCTGCAGCCGGGCGCCGAACCGCAGCCGCTGCAAATCGAGGTAGTCGCTGACGAACTGCCACTCCTGCTGCAGGTCCACCCAATCGCGCTCGCTGCTGGACAGCGCGTAGTGCAGCAGGTCGCCCAGGCGCGCGAGGCCGTCGAGCGCTGCCGGCTGGTCGCCGGTCCGCACCACGGCGCCTATCGCGCTAAGCGTATTAAACATGAAATGCGGCTCCAGCTGACCGCGCAGGGCGGCCAGGCGCTGGCGTTCCAGCGACAGGCGCATGTCGGCCAGCTCGGCGGCCTGCTGCCGGCGGTGGCGCCACAGCAGCGCTGCCGCCACCACGCCAAAGGCCAGCGTCAACAGGGCGAACTCCACGAACCATTCGAATTTATCCATCGCCACCCAGTACTGCCAGGCGTTGGCCAGGGTGGGCGCGAGGTCCAGCTTGAAGCAGCGCCGGTATGCCAGTCCCAGCATGGCCAACGGCCAGCACAGCACCATGTACACCAGGTAGCCGCCGATGAGCCGGCGCCGCGTGGCCAGCCATTCCGGGTGCCGCTGGTAGACCAGATACAGCAGGTAGCTCTGCACCATCATTACCGCGTAGCCGCACCACCAGCCGAGCACCATCAGCGGGAAGCTGCGCGTGTCGTGGCCGTGCGCCGCGTCGACATAGGTGCTGACACCGGCGACGGCGCATAACAGGGTCCACAGGCCAAGGTTGATCAGCAGTACGCGGCACCACGAGGGCAGGGAAAACAGGAGGCTCATAGGGGGCAAAGTATACCAGCCGCGTGCGGCCATTCGTCCCTGGCTGGCCGGCATCCGTCACTCTGCGGTGGAACCGTTGCCGGCCATGCGCTACGTTGGCGGCTTTCCCACTGCCGCCCCGCCCCATCATGCGCCTCGTCCCTGTCAGTCCGTTCCCGTTGGTCTTTTGCAGCCTGGCCGCCATGGCCGCCGCCGACCCGCCACCGCTGCCGCAAGTCGACGTCAAGGCGCCCGACAGCAGCCAGCTGCGCCGCGACGATAGCCTCGGCCGGATCGTCGTGGGCCGCGACGACCTGCAGCGTTATGGCGACACCACGCTGGCCGACGCGCTCAAGCGCCAGCCGGGGCTGAGCGTGGTCGGCACCGAGGTGCGCATGCGCGGACTCGGGGGCGGCTATACCCGGTTCCTGATCGACGGCCAGCCGGCGCCGGCCAACTTCGACGTCGCCGCGCTGTCGCCCGACCTGGTGGAGCGGATCGAGATCCAGCGCAGCGCCCAGGCCGATGCCAGCGCCCAGGCGGTGGCCGGCGCCATCGACATCATCCTGCGCAAGGCTGCCGGCGCCGACCGGCAGACGATGACCATCAGCGCCGCCCGACAGGCGGGCGCCACCAGCCCGGCCGCGACCGCGCAATGGACCCGGCGCCGCGACGCCGTCGGCTACGGCGTGACCGCCACCGCCAGCGACACGCGCCAGCGCGACCAGCTCGTTACCGACGAGCGCGCCGCCGCTGGTGCCCATAGTGCCGATGGTGCCGCCGGTGCCGCTGGTGCCGATAGTGCCGATGGCGCCAACCCTGGCGCGGCGGCCGTGCGCCGCCTGACCGACCGCGACGCCACCCGCACCCGCCGCCTCAGCGCCGCGCCGCGCGCGGACCTCCGGCCCGGTGGTGGCGGCACCCTGACCTGGCAGGGACTGTTCGACCTTGCCCGCAGCGAGGCGGACGGGACACAAGCCGAAGCCACCCTCCAGGGCGCGCCCACCGCCTGGCCCGATGCGCGCTGGCGCAGCCGCTTCGACAGCCGGCTCCTTAAATCCGATGCGACCTGGCTGCAGCAGGTCGGGGCCGGCAAAGTGACGATCAAGGCCGGCGCCGAGGACAGCCGCCGCCAGGGCGACTATCTGTTCAACGGCAGCGACGCGGCCGGCGTTGCCTGGCTCGACCGCGCGGTGCGTTCGCGCGCCGCCGAGCGCCGCATGACCACCAGCGGAAAATTCGTGCGGCCGCTGGCGGGCGGGCACGATATGGCGGTCGGCTGGGAGGCATCGCAGGTGCGGCGCGCGGAAGACCGCCGCCAGCGCGACACGCGAGCGGGCGCCGGCGCCAATGCCGCCAGCGAAGCGCACGCGCCCAATGCCCCGACATACGGCCTGGACCAGGATTACCACGCCAGCGTGCGCCAGCTGGCCCTGTTTGCGCAGGACGAATGGGCGGTCACCGCGCGCCTGCAGGCATACCTGGGCCTGCGCTGGGAAGGGCTCGCCACCGGCACCCGCGACGCCGGGCACGGAACGACGGCCTCGCGCGTGTTCAGCCCCGTCGCCCAGCTGCTGTGGAAGCTGCCCGGCAGCGCGCGCGATCAGGTGCGGGTAGCGCTGGCGCGCACTTACAAGGCGCCGCAGCCGCGCGACCTGGTGCCCCGCCGCTACACGGTGAACAACGACAATAGTCCGGCGCAGCCCGACTACCAGGGCAATCCCCTGCTGCGGCCGGAACTGGCGTGGGGCCTGGACGCTGCCTGGGAGTCGTACATCGGGCGCGACGGCGTGATCAGCGTCTCCGCCTACGCCCGGCGCATCCGCGATGTGATGCTGACCAGGCTATGGCAGGAAGATGGCGTGTGGGTCAGCAGCCTGGCCAACAGCGGTCCGGCCGTGGTGCAGGGGGTCGAAATCGATGTCCGAATGCCGCTGGCGCTGGCGTCAGCAACCCGCCCCGGCGTGGCGCTGCGCGCCAACCTGGGCCGCAACTGGTCGCGGGTGGCCGGCATGGCGGCGCCGGACAATCGCCTGGGCAACCAGGCGCCGCTGACAGCCAACCTGGGCGCGGACCTGCAATTGCCCGGCGCCTGGCCGGGCGCCGCGACCGCCGGCGGCAATGTGCGCGTGGTGGGCGGCTGGCGCGCGCGCACGGCGCAGTCGCTGATCCAGGGCACGGGCGTGGT
>JBEVMD010000522.1:0-2502 GCA_040508835.1 Duganella sp.
CCCGATTTCACGATCCGGCCGCCCGGCAGGCGGCCCGATTATTCCGTCATCACCATGATCGAGCCGATCGCCGTCTTCCGCGACCGCGTGGGGCTCGACATCACCGCCCGCCCCGTCGTGGCCGAGGCACTGGCGCGCGCGCGCGACACGGGCGAAGTGAGCACCTGGGGCAAGTTGATCGAGATGAACAGCCTGGGCCAGGGCGGCGGCGGCATGGCCATCCGCCTGCCGCTGTACCGGCGCGACCTGCCGCTCGACACGGTCGCCGACCGCCGCGCCGCCTACACCGGATCGGTGGGCATCGGCTTCAACGTGCCGCGCCTGGTGCAACTGGCCATGGAACAGATGCAGGTCCGCGACGTACGCCTGCGTTTGTACGACGGCGGCAACGCCACCGAGCTGACGCCGCACTCGGCGCTGCTGTTCGATAACCAGCCGCAAGCGAAGAACCTGCGCCCTTCCCAGCTGTACTCGGTGGTGTTGCCGCTCGATTTCCACGGCCGCCAATGGCAGGCCATGTTCAGCGCCCCCAAGCGGGCGTGGTCGAGCCGGTTCGACCTGTTTTTGCCGTGGCTGGCCATGGGTACCGGCTTCATCGGCAGTTTGCTGTTTTACCTGCTGTTTCATGCGCTGACGTCGTCGCGCATCCGCGCCCTGCGCATGGCCAAGGAGATGACCCGCGAATTGCGCGACAGCCAGGCCAAGCTGCAGCAGTCGCACCACAAGCTGCGCCGCCTGGCCGCCCACGCCGACCAGATCAAGGAACAGGAGCGCAAGCGCATCGCACGCGAAATTCACGACGACTTGGGCCAGAACCTGCTGGTGCTGCGCATCGAGGCCGACCTGCTGGCCACGCGCACCCGCCACCGCCATCCGCGCCTGCACGCGCGGGCCGTCAACACGCTGCGCCAGATCGACAGCACCATCAAAAGCGTGCGCCACATCATCAACGACCTGCGCCCGACGGTGCTGGACCTGGGCTTGAACGCAGCCGTCGAATGGCAGATCGCCCAGTTCCGCGAACGCTCGGGCATGGTGTGCGAGCTGAACCAGCACCAGCACGACATCCACGTGGATGACCACTGCGCCACCGCGTTTTTCCGCATCCTGCAGGAGTCGCTCAGCAACATCGCCCAGCACGCGCGCGCCAGCCTGGTGCGGGTGGAACTGGGCCAGACCGGCAACCGGCTGATCATGACCATCACCGACAATGGCGTGGGCCTGCGCGCCAGCAACCGCAACAAGGTGGGGTCGTTCGGCCTGGTGGGCATCGAAGAACGCATCAAGCTGCTGGGCGGCACCTGCGCCATCACCAGCGGCCCCAACGCCGGCACCACGGTGTCGATCTCGGTACCGCTGGGACGGGCGACCGCGCCGGGCGACGCCGGTACAGAAAAATCGCACCTTGATCGGAATATCCTTACTGCTTGATCGTTATCAATAGTCATTGCCCATGCACAGGCAAAATCGACGTACTTGCTAATTTTCCTCAACCCCACAGCAAAGGAACGTCATGGTCACCATCGCGCAACTGGATCTGGACCCGATCAAAGTCAAGCTCATGCATAAGGAATCCGGCGAAGGCTGGAGCCTGGAACGCGTCAACGCCGTCGAGTTCGAATACCGCCGCTTTCTCATCCTGATGAAGAAGTACCCGCACGAAGCCACGTCGCCACTGGTCGACGTGGACACGTTCTGGCACTACCACATCCTCGATACGATGAAATACGCGGCCGATTGCGACGCCGTTTTCGGCTATTTCCTGCATCATTTTCCGTACATCGGCATGCGCGGCGAGGAAGACGCGGCGGTCCTGGCGCAGATCGGCCGGCGCATGCAGGAGCTGTATGAGGAAGAATTCGGCGAGCCGTACCTGCGCGGCTCGCTGGCTGCAGGCAGTGCCGATCCGGCCTATTGCGGCTGGACGCCGAACCAGTCCGCCCCTGCCAGCGCCAAGTCCGCCTATTGCGGCTGGACCCCGAACCAGTCCGCCGCTCCTGGCGCCCAGTCCGCGTACTGCGGCTGGATCCCCGACCAGTCAGCCGCCCCTGTCGCACAGTCTGCTTACTGCGGCTGGACGCCGCAACAGGCCGCCGCGCAGGCAGCGTATTGCGGCTGGACGCCCAGCCAGTACGCCAGTCCCGGCGCCTCTGGCGGCATGATCGCGGGCGCGCGCAATATTGCTGCCATGCCCGGCCTGTACACGGAGCGCCCGCGCCTGAGCTGAGACGAACTCAGCTGAATCGAGCGCGACTCGCAGCTGCAAAGAGTTTCCCACATGCTAGAAAAAGTGGCATACTTGGCGCTCAACTGATGCAGGGAGCCCATCATGGCAGTCAACTCGGTCGCACCAAGCAATGTCAGCATTCAAACCACGCCGCCACCGCGCCAGGCGCAGCCTGCGGCCCGGCCGCCCGAGCCGGTAGCCCCGGCGCCCGTGCAGCAGCAGCAACCGCCGGCGCAACCGATGGTCAATACCAGCGGCCAGCGCCTGGGCAGCAT
>JBEVMD010000540.1:0-4352 GCA_040508835.1 Duganella sp.
CAACACCAGCTGGAATCTGCTGGACGCCATGATGCGCCAGCGCAGCCTGCAGGTGCAGACGGCCACGGCGCAGATGCAGGTGGTGGGCAAGCGTCACTTCGGCCGCAAGGCGGTGCCGGCCGGCGGTGGCGGCGGCAAGGGCGGCGGGCGCGAACTGTTCGACACATTGCTGTTCTGGCAGGCGCAGGTCGCGCTGGACGCGCAAGGCCGCGCTGCCGTCGAGGTGCCGCTCAACGACTCGCTGACGGCGTTTCGCATCGTGGCCGTGGCCAGCGCCCAGGCGGGCCTGTTCGGCACCGGCCAGGCCGAGGTGCGCAGCACGCAGGACCTGATGCTGATGTCCGGCCTGCCGGCGCTGGTGCGCGAAGGCGACAGCCTGCGCGCCACGTACACCCTGCGCAATACCACGGGCGCGGCCATGGACGTGGCGTTGACGGCCAGGGCCGGCGCCCAGTCGCTGCCCGCGCAAAAAGTCGTATTGGCGGCGGGACAGGCCAGGGAAGTGGGCTGGGACTACCAGGTACCGCCGGGCGTGACGTCGCTGGCGTGGGAGGTGAGCGCCACCGTGGTCGGCAAAGATATGGACGCGGCGGCGCGCGACACGATCAAGGTCAGCCAGAAAGTGGCGCCGGCGGTGCCGGTGCGCACCACCCAGGCCACCTTGCTGCAGCTCGACGGCAAGCAGAGCATGGCGGTGCGCCTGCCCGACGATGCGCTGCCGGGGCGCGGCGCGGTGCAGGCGCAGTTTAGCGCGCGCCTGGGCGGCGACTTGCCCGGCGTGCGCGATTTCATGCGCGACTATCCGTACCGCTGCTTCGAGCAGGTGGCGTCGCGCGCCATCGCGCTGCACGACGCGGCGCTGTGGCGCACGGCCGTGGCCACCTTGCCGGCCCATCTGGACGGCAACGGCCTGGTCAAGTATTTCGCCCCGATGCAGCACGGCAGCGACAGCCTGACCGCGTACGTGCTGTCGGCCAGCCAGGAGGCGGGCTACGAGATTCCGGCCGAACTCAAGGCGCGCATGGAGTCGGGCCTGCAAGCGTTCGTGCAGGGCAAGCTGGCGCTGGACGCGCCGCTGCCCACGGCCGACCTGGCGGTGCGCAAGATCGCCGCGCTGGAAGCACTGTCGCGCAGCAAAGCCATCCATTCCGACGACCTCGAATCGTTCACGGTGGCGCCCGAGCTGTGGCCCACATCGGCCGTGCTGGACTGGTACCTGTTGCTGAAACGCTCGCCCAAGCTGGCGCAGCAGGGGCAGCAACTGGCGCAGGCCGAGCAGATCCTGCGTTCGCGCCTGAGCCTGCAGGGCACGACCCTGGGCTTTTCCACCGAGCGCACCGATCACTGGTGGTGGCTGATGGCGTCGGCCGACAGCAACGCCAACCGCCTGCTGCTGGCCATGGCCGACAATCCCGCCTGGCGCGCCGACATCGGCCGCCTGGCGCGCGGCGCCCTGGGCCGACAGCGCGCCGGCCGCTGGGATACGACGGTCGCCAACGCCTGGGGCGTGCTGGCCATGGACCGTTTTTCCGCCCTGTTCGAGCGCGATCCGGTGACCGGCACTGCCACCGCCACGCTGGGATCCGCCAGCAAAACCGTCACGTTCAAGGCCGACGCCGGCGCTCAGTCCGGCGCTCAATCCGGCACCAACGTCGGCGCAAAAACTGGCGCCAACGCCGGCGCCAATGCCAAAGCCGGCGCCGGAGCCAGCACCAGCACCAGCACGGTCGCGCTGCCATGGCCGCGCGGCGCGGCGACCCTGGACCTGAATCACACAGGCAGCGGCAAACCGTGGGTCACCGTGCGCACACTGGCCGCAGTGCCGCTCAAGGCGCCCGTCTCGAGCGGCTACATCATCGCCAGGACCGTCACGCCGGTCGCGCAAAAAACGCGCGGCGTGTGGTCGCGCGGCGACGTGTACCGCGTGCGGCTGGAACTGGAAGCGCAGTCGGACATGACCTGGGTGGTGGTGGACGATCCGATCCCGGCCGGCGCCACCGTGCTGGGCTCGGGCCTGGGCCGCGATGCTGCACTGCTGGACCAGGGCAACCGCAGCGCCGGCTGGGCGTGGCTGGCGTTCACCGAACGCAGCTTCGAAGGCTACCGGGCCTTTTACCAGTTCGTCCCCAAGGGCAAGTGGAGCGTCGAGTACACGGTGCGCCTCAACAATCCTGGCAGCTTCAACCTGCCGCCCACGCGGGTGGAGGCGATGTACAGCCCCGAGATGTTCGGCGCAGCGCCCAATGCGCCGGTGGTGGTGAAATGATGCGCGGCGCCCTGGCGACGCTGGTGCTGCTGGTGCAGGCCATTGCTGGACCGCAGGCGATGGCAGCGCAGCCGGTACCCACGCCGGAACAGGTGCGCGCCGCGTACCGCAGCTCGGAAGCGCAGCTGCTCGACCGCCACGGTGTACCGGTACAGTCGCTGCGGATCGACATGACGGTGCGCCGGCTGGACTGGGTGGCGCTGGACGACGTGTCGCCCGCCTTGCCGGCGGCGCTGCTGCAGGCCGAAGACCAGCGCTTTTACGCGCACGGCGGCGTGGACTGGCATGCCGCCGCCAAGGCCGCGTGGGACAACCTGTTTCGCAGCCGGCCGCGCGGCGCGTCCACCATCACCATGCAACTGGCGGCGCTGCTCGATCCGGCGTTGCAGCCCAACGGCAAGGGGCGCAGCTGGGGCCAGAAGTGGGACCAGATCCAGGCCGCCCGCGCGCTCGACGCCAGCTGGACCAAGCGCCAGATCATCGAAGCGTATGTGAACCTGGTGTCGTACCGCGGCGAGCTGCAGGGCATCGGCGCCGCCGCGCGCGCACTGTTCGGCAAGGCGCCGTCGGGGCTGAACCTGACCGAGGCGGCGATCCTGGCCAGCCTGCTGCGCGGACCGTCCGCCGCGCCGCGCGTGGTGTCGCAACGCGCCTGCGCGCTGGCGCGCGAATTGCGCATGCCCGCCACCTGCAGCGACATCGAGCTGCGCACCACGATTGCCCTGGGGCGGCCGCAGCTGGCTGGCACGGCGGCGCCGGCGCCCCAGGTGGCCAGGCAGCTGCTGGCGGGGGCGGGCAGCGCGGTGCGCAGCACGCTCGACGGCGATGTGCAGCGATTCGCGCAGGACGTGCTGCGCCAGCAGCTGATGGCGCTGGCCGCGCGCAATGTCAATGACGGCGCGGTAGTGGTGCTCGACAACGCCAGCGGCGACATCCTGGCGTACGTGGCCAACGCGGGCGGGGCCGAGGTGGACGGCGTGGCGGCGCTGCGCCAGGCCGGCTCCACCCTCAAACCGTTTCTGTACGAACTGGCGCTGGAGCGGCGCCTGCTCACCGCCGCGTCGGTGATGGACGACAGCAGCCTGGGCATTTCCACCGGGTCCGGCACGTACGCGCCGCAAAACTACGACAGGGACTTCAAGGGGTACGTGAGCGTGCGCACCAGCCTGGCCAGTTCGCTCAACGTGCCGGCCGTGCGCACGCTGGTGATGACGGGCCTGGACCGGTTTTATGCGCGGCTGCGCGACGTGGGACTGGGCAGCCTGACCGAGTCGCCCGACTATTACGGCTATTCGCTGGCGCTGGGGTCGGCCGAAGTGTCGCTGCTGGAGCTGACCAATGCCTACCGCACGCTGGCCAACGGCGGCCTGTACGGCCCGGTGAGGCTGACGCCAGCGCCGCCGGTGCAGCCGGCGCGCGTGCTGCAGGCGGACGCCGCCTTCATCATCGGCGACATCCTGGCCGACCGCGGCGCGCGCAGCGTCACCTTCGGCCTGAAAAACGAGCTGGCCACCACGTTCTGGAGCGCCGTCAAGACCGGCACCAGCAAGGACATGCGCGACAACTGGTGCCTCGGCTATTCGGACCGGTACACGGTGGGCGTGTGGGTCGGTAATTTCAACGGCCAGGCTATGTGGGACGTGTCGGGCGTGACGGGCGCTGCGCCCGTGTGGCGCGACGTCATCGATTATCTGCACCGCGACCGGCCCGGCAGTGCGCCGCGGGCGCCGGCGGGCGTGGTGCGGCGTCAGGTGGCGTACCAGCCGGCGCTGGAACCGGCCCGCGCCGAATGGTTCCTGGCCGGCACCGAAACCCCGGTGGTGGCGCTGGTGCAGGCGGGCGATGGCGGCCAGGCGCCGGCCATCGTGTACCCGGCGGCCGATACGGTGATTGCCATCGATCCCGATATCCCGGCCGGGCGCGAACGCGTGATGTTCCACGCCCAGGCCGGGCAGGGACTGACCTGGCGCCTGAACGGCGCGCCGCTGGCGGGCGCCGGCGCCGATTATGCGTGGCCGCCGCAGCCGGGCGCCCACGAGCTGGCGCTGGTCGACGGCAACGACAAGGTGGTGGCCAGCAGCCGTTT
>JBEVMD010000572.1:0-13206 GCA_040508835.1 Duganella sp.
CTGCTGCCCGAAGCGCGCCGGCTGCTGGCGCAGGCGCAGGAACTGCCGCAACTGGTGCAGCGCGCCGCCGCCGGCGAGGTGGGACGCATCACGCTGGCATTCGTATCGTCGGCCGACTACAGCGTGCTGCCGCCGTTCCTGCGCGCCTACCGCGCCGCGTATCCGCAGGTGCAGATCACCTTGCAGGAAGCGACGTCCGACCTGCAGCTGGACGATCTGCTGCACAGCCGCATCGACGCCGGCCTGCTGATCCCACCCCTGCCCGACAAGGCCAGGCTGGAACTCGATTATCTGCCCGTGCTGCGCGAGCCGCTGATGCTGGCCCTGCCCGCCGATTTGCCGGCGCTGGCCAGGCGCGGCAAGCTGGCGTTGACCGCCTTGCCGGCGCTGCCGCTGATTATCTTCCCGCGTGCCATCTCACCGGCGCTGCACGACGCCATCCTGTCCGTGTTCCGCGACGCCGGCGTCACGCCCGAGATCGGCCAGCAGGCGATCCAGATGCAGACCATCGTCGGGCTGGTGTCGGCCGGCATGGGCATGGCGCTGGTGCCGCAGTCCGTGTCCAACCTCATGCGTCCCGGAGTAGAATACCGTGCGCTGGCCGACACCACGCCGCTGGTCGAAACGGGACTGGCCTGGCGACGCGATAACGCCTCGCCCGTGCTGCGCGGCTTTTTGGAATTATTAAGGAAGAACACGTTATGCTGATACACCCGATGCCCGATCCGGTCGCCCTGCAACTGGGCCCGGTCGCGATCCACTGGTACGGACTGATGTACGTCCTCGCTTTCGCCCTGTTCATCACGCTGGGCCGCGTGCGCATCAAGCAGCCGCATATCGCCGCCCAGGACTGGCGCAAGGAAGACCTGGACGACATGCTGTTTTACGGCATGCTGGGCGTGATCATTGGCGGCCGTCTGGGCGAGGTGCTGTTCTACGAGCCCGTCAAATATTTTTCGGACCCGATCGAGATCTTCAAGGTGTGGCATGGCGGCATGTCGTTCCACGGCGGCTTTATCGGTGTGCTGATCGCCATGTCGCTGTGGGCCCGCAAGCGCGGCCGCAACATCCTCGACGTGTACGATTTCATCGCGCCACTGGTGCCGCTCGGTTACGCGGCCGGGCGCCTCGGTAACTTCATCAATGCCGAACTGCCGGGCCGCGTGGTCGGCGACCAGTCGCTGCCATGGGCCATGCTGTGGCCCGATAATTCGTATCCGCTGCACCCGAACCCCATCTTCCTGCAAGGCCTGCGCCATCCGTCGCCGATCTACCAGATGCTGATCGACGGCCTGCTGGTGTTCATTATCCTGTGGCTGTATGCGCGCAAGGAGCGCCCGCGCCTGGCGGTCGGTGCGTTTTATACGCTGCTGTACGGCTGCGCACGGTTCTTCACCGAGTACTTCCGCACGCCGGACTGGGAAACCACGGTCCTCGGCATGCCGATCACGTCGGGCCAGGTGCTGTCGCTGCCGATGGTGGTGGCCGCGATTGCCATGCTGGTGTGGGCCTATAAAGTGCGCCAGCGCGGCGCCGCGCCCACCGTGCCGCGCGCCGATGCGGACACGGTCACGTCAAAAGCTTGACGATCGCTCTCCATTGCGCCGGCGTGACCGGCGTGATGGACAGCCGGCTCCCTTTTTTTAGCACCAGCATGTCCTCCAGCGCCGCAATGGTGCGCATCTCGGCCAGCGGCAGCAGCCGGGTCTTCTGTTTTCCCTGCACGTCGATCGAGATCCAGCGCGGCTGTTCCTGCGTGGCCTTGGGGTCGTGGTAGTGGCTGCGGGCGTCGAACTGCGAGGCGTCCGGATACGGGCCGCTGACGATTTCGGCCAGGCCGGCAATGCCCGGCTCCGGGCAGCTCGAATGATAAAACAGCACGCCATCGCCCTGCTGCATCTGGTCGCGCATGAAGTTGCGCGCCTGGTAGTTGCGCACGCCGTACCAGGCGGTGGTGTGGTCGGGCGCGGCCATCAGATCGTCGATGCTCACGTCATCGGGTTCGGATTTCATCAACCAGTATTGCATCAAATATCTCCAGACGAAAAAAAGCGGCTGCGCATTTACATGCCAACCGCTTTCCAGAATAAGTACCCCGCTTGTGCCGTTATGCCGGCATCCCGAACCTAATGGCTCAGGTGGTCACGGTTAGTTCAATTTCGGGTTCATCGAACAAGCGACGCTCACGCCCACCGAACAAAATCCCACGACCGGTGCAAACAAATGGTTCAAGGAATATATGACATTCACGAACACTGCAGGGTGAGGCCAGTTTACTCTCTTGTCCGCCGCAAAGGAAGGTGTTTAGCGAATTAAAACAGCGCTTCTTGCGGCGTAAGTGCGGTATCTAGCACTTTGTGCATCGCTTCGATCTTGGTCTGCACTTCCAGGATCGACATGTCCGACAGCGGTCCTTGCGGCGCTTTCACGGACAGGAATTCCGCCGCCACGCTCAGCGCGGCCATGACGGCAATGCGGTCGTTGCCCTTGACGCGGCCCGACGCGCGGATGCCCGTCATTTTTTTATCGAGCATGACCGACGCTTCGCGCAGCGCGCGTTCCTCGTCCGCCTTGCAGGCCAGGCGATACGATTGGCCCATGATGGTGACGTCCAGCTGTATCATCGCACTTCCTCTTTTTCCGCCACAGGCGTTTCTGCTTCATCGGCGGTTGGCATTTCCTCGGCCACCTCGGGCACCAGCGATGGCACGTGCACCAGCAATGCCTCCACGCGCGTGGCGGCCTCGCTCAGGCGGCGCTGATAGCCCATGTTTTCCACCACAAGGGCGGCATTGGCCTGACGCAGCTGGGCGTTTTCGCGACGCAGCGTATTGGCCATGTCGGCCAACTGGTCGATCTTGTCGGATAGTTCTTGGAAGTCTGAAATCATCCCGCCACTATAGGCAGGGTGCGGGGTGCCGTCAACCGAATCAGGCCGCCGGTCCCGAAATTTAAGTAAAACGCAAGGGAAATATTTGCGCGCCAGTAATTCGGCGCGCAAATTTGCACCTTTTTACTTTTTGGGCTCGATCGTGACGTTGCCGGTGATGCCGCCCGCTTGCGCGCCGGCGTCCCCTGCTTCGGTTTCGACGATCACGCTGATCTCGCGCTTGCCGGCGCCCGCCGGCAATGGCAGGTCCAGCGGCGCGGCCGCAAAACTGTCCTTCTTGCCGACCAGCGTGCCGTTGATCCAGACCTCTGCCTTGCCCTTGATGCCGGCAAAGCGGATCAGGCCATTGCCATCAGCCAGGTTCTTGCGCGGCGTGAAGCTGGAGCGGTACAGATTGAACTTGCTGCCGGCAGCGCCCCACATCGGCGGCTGGCCCCAGCTCCAGGTGTTCATGTCGAAGCTGTCGATCTTCTGCTTCGGATCGGGACGCACGTCGCCCGGCGGCGCGATGCGCCAGGTGCGCACGAACGTCAGCGGCGCATCGGCGCTGGCGACGTACGGCACGGCGTCCACGGTCTGCACCGGGATCGTCACCGTGGCAGGCCTCAATCCGGGCGCGGACGCCTGCACCGTCACCGCCTGCGTGGCTTCGTAGCTGGTCTGCACGATCAGCTGCGCCAGGCCGTTGAACAGGCGCCGGGTAGCGCCCTTCTCGTCTTCGTGCGACGTCGGGTCGCCATTGCCATGGCCGATGGAGCGGCCGCCGCCGCTCACCGCGAAGGTGACGTTGGCGTCGGCCAGCGGCACGGCGCGGCCTTGGGCGTCGAGCGCGCGCACCGTGATCGGCATGGCGTCGAAGCCGTCGCCTTTCAGGCCTGCGCGGTCGGGCACCAGTTCCAGGGCCACGGCGTCGCCGGTCGTCTCCACGGCCGTGCGCACCACTTCCTTGCCGCCGTTGTAGCCGATCGCTTCCAGCTTGCCCGGCGCGTACGCCACATTGAAGTAGTTCATGCGGAACGGATCGGCCTTCTGCTCGCCGATCGGCTTGCCGTTCAACAGCAGCGCGATGCGTTCGACATTGGCCATCACCATGACGCGGATGTCCTTGCCTTCGCTGCCGGCCCAGTTCCAGTGCGGCGCGATGTGGATCAGCGGACGGTCCTTGATCCATTGCGCCTGGTGGATGTAGTAGGCGTTTTTCGGGAAGCCGTTCAAGTCCATGATGCCGAACACGGAGCTGACCGACGGCCACTCGTTGGGCGTCGGTTCGCCGCGATAGTCAAAGCCGGTCCACACGAAGCCGCCCGCCACGAACGGCCGCTTGACGATGGCCTCCCACGCGTCGCGGTGGGTATTGCCCCACTGCGCGGCGTCGGCCAGGTCGTCGTAGCTGGCGATCTGGTTCTTGTCCTTGTCGGTCTTGAACACGCCGCGCGTCATGAAGGCGGACGTATCTTCCGAGCTGGTGAACGGCACGGTCGGATACGCCGCGTGGAAGCGGTCGTAGTCCGGCACCTGGTAGTTGGCGCCCACCACGTCCACCGCGTGCGCCACATTGAGGTCGCTGAAGAAGCCGCCGTTCATGGCAGCCGTCACGGGACGGGTATCGTCCAGCGATTTGACGACGGCGGCCATGCGGCGCACCATCTCGTAACCCACTTCCGACCCCTGCACCGGTTCTTCGTTGAACACCGACCACAGGATGATGCCCGGGTGGTGGCGATCGCGCTTGACCATCCACTCGAGCTGCAACATGTAGTCGGGCGACGGATTGAAATTGCGGTTCTCATCCATCACCACAAAGCCCATGCGGTCGACCAGGTCCAGCACCTCGGCTGCCGGCGCGTTGTGCGAGAAGCGGATGGCGTTCACGCCCAGTTCCTTCAGACGGCGCAGGCGATACTCCCACACCGACGTCGGCACGGCCACGCCCACGCCCGCGTGATCCTGGTGGATGCACACGCCCTGCAGTTTCAGATGTTCGCCATTGAGGAAGAAGCCCTGCTGGGCGTCGAAGCGGATGGTGCGGAAGCCCGTGTGCAGCGCCACTTCATCCTGCGCCTTGCCGTTTTCGATCACGCGGGTCACCACCCGGTACAGATTGGTCTTCGCAACCGACCACAGGGCCGGATCGTTGACGGCGAACGGCACCTTGACGGTGGCGTCTTTCAATATGCCAATCGACGCCTTGGCGCTTTGCTTGCCCACCTGCTTGCCGGCCGGGTCGAACAGCGTCACTTCCACGGTGACGTCCGACGCTTTTTTGCCGCTGTTATTGACGATCACTTCCACCGGCAGCGTCCATTGCTTTCCCTTGCCGGCGCGGGGCACGGCATATACGCCGTCGGTCGCCACGTGCACGGGCGCGCGCTTCACCAGCCAGGTGTGGCGGTACATGCCGGCGCCTTCGTACCACCAGCCCTCCATGGCCTCGGCATCGACGCGCACCGAGATGGTGTTGAGCGCATCGCCATAGGTCAGGTATGGCGTGATGTCGATATTGCTGGTGTTGTAGCCGGACCAGTTGCGGTTGACCACATTGCCGTTGACGTACACGGTGGCATGGGTGGCAATCGCGTCGAACTGCAGCTCGAAATGACGGCCGCGGTCGGCCGGATCCACTTTCAGGTAACGGCGATACCAGCCGATGCCGCGCGGGCGATACCCCTGCGAAATATTCGCCTTCGGATCGAACGGGCCTTCGACGGCCCAGTCGTGCGGCAGGTCGAGCCGGCGCCAGTCGGAGTCGTCGAACTCGGCGCCGGCCGCACCGGGCGCGTTGCCGGCCTTGGCGTTGCTATACGATTCTTCATGGCCGACAATCGGCGCCTGGCGCACATCGCCCAGGTGGAACAGCCAGCCGCGGTCGAGCGACAGCCGTTCGCGGCCCGCCTTGACGGTGGCGTCGGTCATGTGGGCGGGAATGGGTGCGGCCGCGTGCGCGGCAGTGTGTGCGGCGGCGCAGGCCAGCAGCAGGACGGCAGCGCCCATGCGCCGCCAGTGAGGCAGTTTGTTCAAGCTTGGCTCCTGACAAATTCTGGGTCAAAGTGGGCTAAAAAAAAACGGAGCAGCACTTGTTCAGCACTGCTCCGCAAACCACGATAAAACAAGGTTACAGCAAAACTGTTTACACCATTACAGCTTGAAGGACAGGCCCAGGTTGAAGCGGCGGCCGAACTCGGTCACTTCCTGTTGCAGCGGGTTGTTGGCGCTGGTGTAGACCGCTTTCTGGTTGGTCAGGTTGTCGATGCCGAAACGCACTTGCACGTTGGGCGTGATCTGCTTGGCCAGGTTCAGCGTCAGGTAGGTTTCCGCTTCGTTGACCAGCAACTGACCAGCGCTCCAGCTCGGATTACGCACGAATGAGCTGTGGTGGTTGGCCGACAGGCGTGCTTCGTAGCCGGCTTTTTCGTACCACAGGGTCACGCCGCCGTTGTTGCGCATCAGGCCTTCGATCGGGAACGGATTGCCGACCGGGACCTGTTCACGCACGGTGCTGGCCGTGTACGCGTAGTTGCTGGCAATGCCGAGGCCGTCGAACGGCGCCGGCAGGCCCGTAAACGCTTGCTGGTAGACCAGTTCCACGCCGCGGATATTGCCGCCTTCGCCGTTCACCGAACGGGTGATGTTGTCGGCCTGGGTGATGGCGATGTAGCGCTGCAGCTGCTTGTAGAAGCCGCCCACCGAAATCAGCGAACCTTTCTCGAAGTACCACTGGTAAGCCAGGTCGACCTGGTTGGCCATCATCGGCTTCAGGTCCGGGTTACCGGCGGAACCGGTTTGCGGCTGGCTGGTACCGGCCTGGCTCAGGTTGCGCGACGCGCGCAATTCATCCAGTGGCGGACGCGACATGGCACGGGCCACACCGAAACGCACCTGGTGTTTTTGCGCTTCATCCAGGTTGAAGATCAGGTTCAGGCTCGGCAGGATTTCCGTGTACGACGTGCCTTGCTCGACGGCAGTCGGCGTCGCGCCATTGAGCGAGCCCATGCCGTAACTGTCGGTCTTGGTGTGCACCAGGCGCACGCCCACGTTGCCGCGGTAGGTTTTGCCGAACATTTCACCGTCGAGGTCGCCCTGTACGAACGCCGAGCTGCTGCGTTCCTTCACGCGCCAGCCGGCCAGCTGGTCATTGCGCACCTGCTCGGCATTGCCGACGTTGACGTCCGGATTGAGCGCATCTTTACCGAAGGCGCTGGCAATGGTGCCGTAAAAGTCCTTGAGCACGAAGTACGACGGGAAGCCGGCGACGTTGACGGTCTCGTAGGCCGATGCCGGAATCGCATTTTGCTGCTCCAGCTGCCAGGTGGTCTGGCGATAGCTCTTCTGACGGTCGGTCGCGCGCACGCCGACCTTGATGCGGCTGACGATGCTGTTTTCGATCGGACGCGCAGCGGTGACCGAGGCGGCATTCAAACGGTCCTTGATGTGGCCGTCGGTATCGACATACAGGGTAGGCGCTTCGAAGTTGGCAGGATTGCCCGTATCGATGCCGCCAAAGCTGTACTGCTGGTTTTCGTTGCCGGTAAACGACCAGTTGACCGACACCGGAATCGTATCCAGCGAATTCTGGCGCAAGTCCTGCCACTGGCTGCTGCGCATGGCGTGCGAGGTCGACAGGTCGGTCTCCACCTTCCAGTCGCCCAGGTTGACCTTGGCGTTCAAGCCGCTGGCGGCCACGTTGGCGTCCTGCTTCCAGTGCGCGTCGTTGTTGATCACGCGGTTCCAGTTGACAGTGCCGCCGGCAACATAACCGTCGCGGATGTCGAGATTGCTGAAGTTACCGGAGTTACCGCCATCCCAGTTGCCCAGGTCGCCGGTCCAGTGCTGCATCTGGGCTTCGTTGATCTTGGTTTGCGCGAAGTAGGTATCGGCCGTGATCAGGACGTCGTTGTTCGGTTTCCACTCGATCTTGCCCAGCACGCTGCTGCGCTTGTTGCTGCCGCGACGCACGTCGTCCTGGAAGCCCCAGGGCGTTTTGTCGACCGCGCCATCGCCGTTCAGGTCGACGGAATTATTTTCGTTAAAGCCCCAGTGGCGCACGTTCTTTTGCACCGATGGCTGGTCCTGGTAGCTGAAGGCAATGGCTGCGCCCAGGGTCTTGTTCAGGAACTGGTCGACGTAGATGCCACCCACGCGCGGCTTGGTCTTGTCGGCGCCGGCGATATCCTTGGCGATGGCGTAGTGCAGCGCATCGGCCTTGAAACTGAGCTGGCGACCGTTGTACTTCAGTGGCGACACGGTTTGCAGGTCGATCGACGTGGCGATGCCGCCTTCGACCAACTCGGCGTTCTGGGTCTTGTACACGGTGGCGCCGCTGATCGACTCCGACGGGAACTGCTCGAAGCGCACGGCGCGGTCCGGTTCCGACGACGCCAGTTCGCGTCCGTTCAGCGTGGCGCCGATAAAGCGAGGACCCATGCCGCGCGCGACGATTTGCGAAGCGTTGCCGCGATCGAGACCGGACGACAAGCCCGGCAGGCGGGCCAGCGATTCAGCAATGGTGGTGTCCGGCAGTTTGCCGATGTCTTCCGAGGAAATCACTTCCACCATGCTGTTGGACGCTTCCTTGACGGCCAGCGCATTTCGGACGGACGCGCGGATACCGGTCACGTTCACTTGCTGGATCGGGCCCTCAGTTGTTGCTGCCGGTGCTGCCGGCGCTGCTGCAGGAGCTGCCGCTTCCTGTGCTGCCTGGGCTTCCTGGGCGATGGCCTGTTGCGCCATCAATGGGGTGGTGAAGAGCGTGGCAATCAGCCAGCTCATTTTTTTATGTTTCATTATGTGCATCTCCAGTGTCTGTGTAGTTCCGTCTCTGATCTTATTAATACACATCGGACGGATAGGACTGGATGCTAGCGAAACAGGAGTTGCGAGGCCAATAGCTTATTGCGGTTCGGCCATATCAAGTTCGTATATCAGACATACAGATTGGCGTAAACGATATGGCTGATAGCGAAAAATCAAGGCTTGCTGTAGTGGGGATACATGGTGGCTGCAGCGTCGCGCAATGCCAGCAGCATGGCGTCGGCGCCTGGCGACAGCTGGTGTCGTTTGCGCGTCACGATGCCGAACGAATCCATGCTCACGCCCAGGTCGAATGGCAGGATCGACATCAGTCCCGCCTGCAGGTACGACTGCACGGCTTCGGCCGGCAAGGCCACCAGCATGTCGCTGCTCATGATCAGGCTGGCGACCACGGGCAAATCTTGTGTCTCGACGGTTTCGGCCGGCTGTTCGAGCCCGTGTGACAGGAACAGGGCCGTCAGGCGGTCGCGCAGGATGCTGCCGGCCGGCGGCAGGATCCAGCATTGCTGCAGCAGTTCTTCCAGTTGCAGGTCGGTGCGGCCCATCAGCGGATGGTCGCTGCGCGCGATCAGCAGGTGCGGCTCGTCGGTCAACGGTTCGAAATGCAGTTCGTCGGCGGCGGCCGTATCGAGGATGCGGCCCACGACCAGATCCAGTTCGCCACTGCGCAGGCGCTCGACCAGTACCTTGCTGGTCGACATTTTGACCGACACATGCACGCGCGCGTGGCGCGACTTGAGCAGGTTGATGGCCTTGGGCACCAGCGACGTGGCCGGCGCCAGCACGGTGCCGATGCCGACCCGTCCGCGCAGGCCCGACAGCAGTTCCATCACTTCCTGATGCGCCGCATCCATTTCAGCCAGCGCCGCGCCGGCGCGCCGGATCAGCACCTTGCCGTACCAGGTGGGCGCCACACCGCGCGACAGGCGCTCGAACAGCTGCACGCCCAAGGCATGCTCGAGCTCGCCCAGCAGCTTGGACGCGCCGGGTTGGGTGAGATTGGCGGCTTGGGCCGCGTGCGCAATGGAGCCATGGCGGCCGAGTTCCACCAGCAATACCAGGTGACGGGTTTTCAGGTGGGAACGGACAAAGCGGTCGGAGCGGGAATCGGTCATATTGGTGATTATTATACCGTCCCAAAGATAGAGCAGGCGCGGCCGCGGTTCATTGGGCGACGCGCACCTGCCCTGCCGCTCTGGTGGCCAACGCCAGGTCGTCGAACGGCACCTCGGCCACGCCGCGGACGCCGTCGCCGGCCAGTCCCGTGGGCAAGCCGTACAGGCCGCCGTCGGCGCCCAGCAACAGCAACTGGCCCAGGTCGTCGCCACCGAACGCCAGCGCGGCGGCCGCTTCGCGCGCCAGCGCAATGCGGCGCAGGACGGCGCCATCGCTGGCGTACTGCACCAGTTCACCGCCCTGCACGCTCCACAGGCGGTCGCCGCTGTCCATCACGGCCGCGCCCACGCTGCCCGCTTCGGCAAACGTGGTGACGTTGCCGACCCGGGCGCGCTCGGCATCGTAATCGCATTGCAGGATGTTGCCGTTGGCGCTGTCGGCAAACCACATGCGCGCGCCGTCGGTGCTGAAGGCGATGCCGCCCGCGCGCACCACCACCGGCAGCGCCAGCCGGCGCAGGCCGTGGCGCTGCGAATACTGGTAAAAGCTGCCGATCGGGCGCTGGTCGCTGGCGGTGTTGGCCGTGCCGAACACAAAATACCCCGCGCGGTCGAGGCAACCGTCGCTAATTGCCGTGCGCGGCTCGGCCGCGTCCACCGTGATCAATACCTGGGTTTGCAGGGGCCGCGCGCCGCTGCCGGGCGCCGGCAGCTCGGCCAGCGCAATGCGCTTGCCCTGCCCCAGCAGCACCCGGCCCGAGGCGCAGGCGGCCAGCGCGCACGCACCTTCCAGCAGCCGCACGCCGCTGCCCATGCCGGACGGCGCGGGCCAGGCATAGAGCTGGGCGCCGTGCGGATCGGGCCAGCGCCAGCACTGGGCGTGATGGTCCCAGCGCAGCGCGCAACCGGCGCGGCCGGCGCGCATGAGCATGATGCCGGGGGTGGACATGGCGGACGAAGTGGTTGCGATCATGGCGCCAGTGTAAGAGCGGCCGTGAGCGAACTGATATGAATTTATCACTATCAGCCATTCTGATATCAGATAGCTGACTTGTTTATTTCTGGTATTCGATAATGATATGGTTTGTGGCGAATTAATCATATTTGTACTGACGATACCCGTTTTAGACTGTGTGCTGTTCATTGAACTTACCTCATTCCTCACCCATGAAAATCACCAAACTGACGACTTACCGTGTTCCACCGCGCTGGATGCTGCTGAAAATCGAAACCGATGAAGGCGTCGTCGGCTGGGGCGAACCGGTCATCGAAGGCCGCGCCCGCACCGTGGAAACGGCAGTCCAGGAAATGGAACCGTATCTGATCGGCCAGGACCCATCGCGCATCAACGACCTGTGGCAAACCATGTACCGCGCGGGCTTCTACCGCGGCGGCGCCATCCTGATGAGCGCGATCGCCGGCATCGACCAGGCGCTGTGGGACATCAAGGGCAAGGTCCTGGGCCAGCCCGTGTACGAACTGCTGGGCGGCCTGGTGCGCGACCGCATGAAAATGTACAGCTGGGTGGGCGGCGACCGTCCTGCCGACATCATCGAACAGATCGCCAAACTGAAAGAAGGCGGCTTCGATACCTTCAAGATGAACGGCACCGAAGAACTGGGCCTGCTCGATACGTCGGCAGCCGTCGATGAAGCGGTCAAGCGCGTGGCGGAAATCCGCGAAGCGTTCGGCAACACCATCGAATTCGGCCTGGACTTCCACGGCCGCGTGGCCGCACCGATGGCCAAGACCCTGCTGCGCGAACTGGAGCAGTTCCGTCCGCTGTTCGTGGAAGAACCGGTGCTGGCCGAGCAAGCCGAGTACTACCCGCGCCTGGCCGAGATGACCTCGATCCCGCTGGCAGCCGGCGAGCGCATGTACTCGCGCTTCGAGTTCAAGAACGTGTTCGCGGCCGGTGGCCTGGCGATCGTGCAGCCGGACCTGTCGCACGCCGGCGGCATCACCGAGTGCCTGAAGATTGCCTCGATGGCCGAAGCCTACGACATCACGCTGGCGCCGCACTGCCCGCTGGGTCCGGTCGCACTGGCCTCGTGCCTGGCGGTCGACTTCGTGTCGTACAACGCCGTGCTGCAGGAACAAAGCATGGGCATCCACTACAACAAGGGTGGCGAGCTGCTCGACTACGTGATCAACAAGGAAGACTTCAAGATCGTCGACGGCTACTGCGCACCGCTGCGCAAGCCCGGCCTCGGCGTGGAAGTGGACGAGGAACGCGTGATTGCCGCCAGCAAGAACGCCCCCGACTGGCGCAATCCGGTCTGGCGCCACAAGGATGGCAGCGTCGCCGAATGGTGATGCCGTAATACCGAAAGCCGGCGTCTGCCGGCTTTTTTTCATTTCACACTGTTGCCACCATTGCCCACGCTGCCGAACCGGTCAGGAAACCGCAGGTCCGGGCAGAATGACGCCATGCCAGTACCCGATGCGCGGCGTGAACCTGCTACTGGCCGCGCTGCCCGATCAGCTGAGTCGCGCGCTGAGCGGCGCTGGGGGTATGATGCTGCAGCGCGCTGCATCAACATTGGATCCCCGCCTGCGCGGGGATGACGCATTGACGGCCGCCAGCCTCGGACCCGTCATTCCCGCGCAGGCGGGAATCCAATTTTAGTGCCCGCCCATGGACTTCCTCAAACTCGCCGCCCTCTTCTTTATCACCGCCATTGCCGAAATCCTCGGCTGCTACCTGCCCTGGCTGGTACTGCGCCAGGATAAATCGCCGTGGCTGCTGGTGCCGGCCGCGCTGTCGCTGGCGCTGTTTGCCTGGCTGCTGACCTTGCATCCCACGGGCGCTGCCCGCACTTACGCGGCATATGGCGGCGCGTACATTGCGGTCGCCCTGCTGTGGCTGCGGTTTGTCGATGGGGCGACCTTGACCCGCTACGACGGCATCGGCGCTGCCCTGGCTTTGGCGGGCATGGCGGTCATTGCTTTGCAACCTGCTACGTAAAATGTGGCTTGATTAGCATCAAAGACTGTCTTTTTTGCGTTTCCACAAATCTTGCGCCTTGAAATACGTGGATGTCGTCCCTATAATTAGCACTCGTTATAAGAGAGTGCTAATAGTCCTCTTATCCAACTTTCTGATGTGGCAATCTGCGCAATCTGATTGAAACAACAACAAACTGTACCATTGTTAATTAAGGAGTTTTGTATGAACCTTCGCCCTTTGAACGATCGCGTTATCGTCAAACGTCTCGACCAGGAAACCAAGACTGCATCCGGCCTGATCATCCCTGATGCGGCTGCTGAAAAACCGGATCAAGGCGAAGTCCTGGCCGTTGGCAATGGCAAGATCCTGGAAGACGGCAAAGTACGTCCTCTGGATGTCAAAGTAGGCGACCGCGTCCTGTTCGGCAAATACGCCGGCCAGAC
>JBEVMD010000607.1:0-13232 GCA_040508835.1 Duganella sp.
CTTCCAGCTCTTCTTCCTCGTCGTCATCCGAGGCGGCCGGTGCGGCCACGACCGGCGCGGGCGTGTTTTCGTTGGCGTCCACAAAGCCGTCCACCACGTCGTCAACCTTCATTTCGTCCGCTTCGATCTTGGCCGCCAGGGCGATGATTTCGGCAATCGTGGTCGGGCAGGCGGAAATGGCCTGGATCATGTCTTTCAGGCCGCCTTCGATGCGCTTGGCGATTTCGATCTCGCCTTCGCGCGTGAGCAGCGCCACGGCGCCCATTTCACGCATGTACATGCGGACCGGGTCGGTGGTGCGGCCGAAGTCGGAATCGACCGTCGACAGCGCGGTGGCGGCAGCCGCTTCCACTTCGTCGTCGGACGTGACGGTGGCCACGCTGTCGCTCAGCAGCAACGATTCCGCGTCCGGAGCGCGCTCGTAAATGGCGATGCCCATGTCGTTGAACGTGGCGATGATGCCTTCGATCGCTTCCGGATCGATGATGTTCTCGGGCAGTTGGTCGTTGATCTCGGCGTAGGTCAGGAAGCCGCGCTCCTTGCCCATGTTGATCAGGTTTTTGATCTGGGCGCGGCGACGCTCCAGCTCTTCGGCCGTGCTCTTGGTATCGAGACCGAGCAGCTCGGCGCCGCCCTTGGCCTTGCGCTCGCGCGCTTTGGAGACGGCCTTCAGTTCGGCGCGCTCGACTGCGTTCAGGGCCGCGACTTCATCGTTTTCAGGCGTGAATTCGGACGGCTTGCGTCCACGGCGGCCGGGAACCTTCACGCTCGGCAGCAGGTAGCCCGAGGTGTCGATCGAGGCCAGGGTGGCCGCGTCGGTCACCTGGCTGACGGTGGTGCCGCCGGTGGCAATGACGACGGGCGCCGGCTCGACCTTGACGGCCTTGACCAGCTTGGATTTCGGCGCCGTGCGCACGACTGGCGCCTCGGCGGCATCGCCGGCCTCGGCCGCATCGCCCGGCTTGCGCGCGACCTTGACGGTTCTGGCCGCCGTATCGGACGCGGCCGGCATGGTTGCCACCGACTCGACCGTTGCGGAACTCAGACGCGTTTTCTTCTTGACTACCGTTACTTTGCTCGCTGCCTCTTGCGCATTATCGATGACATAAGATAGAGTCGTCTTCGGCACGACCAGCGGTGCGGAGCTGGCGCGGGCGGTCTTGACGGACAACGTTAAAGTTTTCGGCGTTTTTGTCATTAAAAATCTCTCAATGCGTAGCCGCCGGCGGATTACACAAGCCATGGCCCGCGCCTGCCGCGATCTGCATCACGCGTGGCGCCCGGGTGGAATGTTGTAATTTAGCTGACGATGATCCTGCGGAATAAAAAAAGCCCGTTTACGGCACGGGCTTGTTTCTAGCGTGTGTTGCTAAAGTTCTCTAAAGTTCTTTTAACGTTCTGTTACTGGCGCATCGGTAACCGTATCGGTAACTGTTAGTGTTACCGACCTGGATCGCGCCATATCACGTTGGTGCGTCGGACATTATACACATTTCTGGCTTCCGGCGCATCCCCCTCCCGTAATCGATGGCGCTGCGCCCTGTGAGCAAAATGTCACGCTGGTTCGAAAGGCACTGCATTCCGCAGGGCCGCATGATACGATGGTGCCTGTTGCTTAACCTTTGAAGTCGATGAACACTAGCCTTACCCCACCCACTGCGGCCACCGAAGCGGACGCTACCAATCCAGCTGCCGATGTTGCTGTCGCCGCTGTCGCCACTCCCGTTGCTGCCGCTGTTGAAGCTGACGCTGCCGCTGTTGACGCTGATGCTGCTGTTGACGCTGATGCTGCTGCAGTTGCCGATGCCGCCCCTGTTGCTGAAGCTGCCGCCACGCCGGCCGCCGGTGCAGCCCCTGGCATGACGCCGCGCAGCCTGTTGAAACAACTGCAAACCCAATTTCCAGCGTTCCGCGACTTCATGCCGCTGTCCATCGGGATCGACAAGCAGATCCTGGCGATCATGCCCGACCTGAACCGCAAAATCATGCGGACCGCGCTGGGCATCCACACCGGTTCGCTGCGCTACCTGAAGGTCATGGAAAAAGCCAAGGTGCGTCACGACCTCGACGGCACTGCCGGCGCCGAAGTCACCGACACCCACCGCGCCCACGCCACCCAGGTATTGCAGGAACGCTTCAAGAAAGAAGCCGACCGCAAGAAAGCCGAACGCGACGCCGCCGCAGCCGAGGAAGCCGCCCGCGTGCGTGCCGACAAGCTGAGCCAGCTGACCGCCAAGTTCTCGCGCAAGTAAGCGCGCCAGCGAACAAGCCAGGCCCATCGTTGGACCAGCTCCCCCGCTTACCCCGCGTTCAGCCGTCCGCTCCGCCGGAAGAAGAGTTGCCGCCCTATGGCGGCATCCTGCTGGCCGACGTGCACCTGGTGAGCACGCCCGCGCAGGCAGTTGCCGCGCGCGACGCCTTGCTCGCGTGCGACGCGATCGGCTTCGATACCGAATCGAAGCCTACCTTCACCAAGGGCGAAGTCTCCACCGGCCCGCACCTGATCCAGTTCGCCACCGACACCCGCGCCTACCTGTTCCAGATCGGCGCGCGTACGGACCCGGCCACGCTGGAGATCCTGCGGGCGATCCTGGAGCCGGCCACGCCGCTCAAGGTGGGCTTCGGCCTGTCCGACGACGTCAAGCGCCTGCACGCCAAGCTGGCCATCGCGGCCGGCGGCGTGGTGGACCTGTCGGTGGCGCTGCGCACGCCGGGTCAGCGCAACGACCTGGGCGCCAAGACAGCCGTGGCCAAGTTCTTCGGCCAGAAACTGCAGAAATCCAAAAAGATTTCCACCACCAACTGGTCGTTGCCGCGCCTGAACAGCAGCCAGCTGCTGTACGCGGCCGACGATGCCCAGGTGGCGCTGCGCGTGTACCGCCAGTGGCTGGCCGGCGGCGGCCAGCTCAAGCCCATCAAGCCCGTCAAACTGCCGCGTCCACCCAGGCCGCCCGGGCCGCGCAAGCCGCCCACCCCGCCCGCCGGGTAATCGTGGGACGTTCTGTCCGCTGTATTTTTTAGCAACATCGGTATATCCTGACCTGACAGCCTCGTGCGAAGGCTCACCTGGAGGAGACCGGTGTTCGAACTTTCCCTACGCTGGCGCGCGGCGCTGGCACTGCTGCCCCTTGGCCTGACTATCGGCATGACCATCGTCCTGACCATCGGCCTGGCCGCGCCAGCGAACGCGGCAACGCCGCCCGATACCCTGGAACAGCGGCTGGCCGCCTGCATCGCCTGCCATGCGAACCAGGAGCGCAGCGACGCGTATTTTCCCCGCATCGCCGGCAAGCCGGCCGGCTACCTGTACAACCAGCTGCGCAATTTTCGCGACGGCCGCCGCAACTATCCGATGATGACGTACATGGTCGGGCAGCTGTCGGACGACTACCTGCGCGAGATCGCCGCCTATTTTGCCGCACTCCACCCCGCCTATCCGCCCGCCGCACCGGGCAGCGGCAGCAACGCCAGCGCCGCCACGCTGGCGCGCGGCCGCCAACTGGTGCTGCAAGGCGACGCCGGGCGCCAGCTTCCTGCGTGCATCAGCTGCCATGGCGCCGCGCTGGGCGGCGTCGTGGGCCAGGACGCGCCAGCGGTCCCGGGCCTGCTGGGCCTGCCGAGCGATTACATCAACGCTCAGTTCGGCGCCTGGAAGAACGGCACGCGCCGCACGGTCGCGCCCGACTGCATGGCCGCCATCGCCGGCCGGCTGGAGATCGCCGATGTGGCGGCCGTCTCCGCCTGGCTCAGCCGCCAGCCGCCCGATGTCAACGCCCGCCCCGCCACCGGCTTGCCGGCGCCGATGCCGCTGCGCTGCGGCGCCGCCACCGCTCCCAGGGCACAGCCATGAAAACACTACTCCAGGGTTTATGCGTGCTGGCAGCGCTGGCGGCGGCGGGCCTGCTGGCGGTGGCGGCCGGATTATTCCAGCCGGCCGACGATCCCGGTCCGCCAGCCACCACCGCCGCTGCCGGGACGACGACGGACAGGCGCGTCGCGCGTGGTGCCTACCTGGCCCGCGCCGGCGACTGCATGGCATGCCACACCGTGCGCGGCGGCCAGCCCTACGCGGGCGGGCGCACCATCGAGACGTCGTTTGGCGCGCTGGTGACGCCCAACATCACGCCGCACCCTGCCACCGGTATCGGCACCTGGAGCGCCGACGATTTCTGGCGCGCGCTGCATCATGGCACCGGCAAGAACGGCCGCCTGCTCTACCCCGCCTTCCCTTACACCAATTACACGCGCATCACGCGCGACGATGCCGACGCCCTGTATGCATGGCTGCGCACGCTGCAGCCCGTGCAGCAGGCCAACCAGGCGCACCGGTTGCGCTTTCCGTACAACCAGCAGTGGGCGTTGTCGCTGTGGCGCGCGCTGTATTTCCGGCCCGGCGTCTACCGCAGCGATACGCAGCAATCGGTGGACTGGAACCGGGGCGCCTACCTGGTGCGGGGACTGGGCCACTGCAGCGCCTGCCATAGCCCGCGCAACTGGCTGGGCGCCGACAGCGAGCAATTGTCGGGCGCCCTGCTGGACGGCCCGGGCTGGTATGCGCCGGCGCTGGACGCCGGCATCAGCCCGGGCAAGGACCAGCTGGTCACGCTGCTCAAGACGGGCGTGGCGCCGCACGCCACGGTGTCGGGGCCGATGGCGGAAGTGGTGCGCGAGAGTTTGCAATACCTGAACGACGCCGACCTCGGCGCCATGGCTACCTACCTGGGTTCGCTGCCGGCGGGTGACGGTGCAGGTGCCAGGCCAGCCCAGCCCGCCCTCGAGGCGCAGGCCGTGGCCTGGCTGGCGGCAGGCGCCAGGCTCTACGAGCAGCATTGCGTTGCCTGCCATGGCGCCGGGGGCGCGGGCCAGCCGCCGCACTACCCGCCGCTGGCCGGCAACCGCGCGCTGACGCAGGAGACGGCCGTCAATCCGATCCGCCTCGTGCTCAACGGCGGTTTTCCACCGGCCACGGCCGGCAACCCGCGCCCGTATGGCATGCCGCCGTTCGGCCACGTGCTGGACGACACCGAGGTGGCGCAACTGGTGTCGTACCTGCGCAGCGCCTGGAATCATCGCGCGGCGCCGGTCACGGCCGCCGAGGTCAATCGCTACCGGGCCGTGCCGCTCGATCAGTGATGGTGAATCAATGGTACGAGGAAAAGCCGATGCGGTCGGTGGTGGCGTTGCGGGCGTCGTCCACGCCGATCTTGCCTTCGGCCAGCAGCACGCGCAGCGACGCGTTCATGGTGTGGCACCCCTCGCCGGACTTGCCCGCCATCCAGGCACGCAAGGCGGACAGCTGGCCGCCCGCGATCATGTCCACCACTTCCGGATTGGGGGTCAGGCACTCGGTGGCCAGGTAGTAGCGCTCGCCTTCGACCGACGGCAGCAGCGCCTGGCACAGCACGCCGCGCAAGGCATGCGCCAGCGCCTGCGATTGCGGCTCGGCATTGCCCAGCAGGCGCACCATTTTCTGCAGGCCCAGCTCGGTGGAGCGCGCATGCAGCGAGGCAAACACCAGCGGCCCCGATTCAGCCAGCGCCAGCGCTTCCTGCGCGGTCTGGGCGTCGCGGATCTCGCCGATGACGATGACGTCGGGCCGTTCGCGCAGCGCATCGAGCGCGCCCAGGTAAAAACTTTCGACGTCGCCGTCAGCGCCCACTTCGCGCTGGGTGATCACGCACTGGCGCTGCGGGATCAGGGTTTCCACCGGGTCTTCGATGGTGATGATGTGGCCGGAGCGGTGCTTGTTGATCTCGTCGAGCATGGACGCGATGGTGGTCGACTTGCCCTGGCAAGTGTCGCCGATGATCAGCACCAGGCCGCTGGTGAGCGTGGCAAAACTTTGCTCGTGCGCGCGCAGCCCCAGTTTGGCCAGCGCCAGCGGTTCCTTGGGAAAACGGCGGATCACGCAACCGAGCCGTTTCTTGCCCTGGAAGGTAAAACAGTTGGCGCGGATGCGGGCCGTGTGCAGATCGACCGCGCGGTCGAACGCGCGGTCCTGGATCCGTTCCGACCAGTTCGGTTCCACCACTTCGAAAAACTCTTCCAGCTCCTCGCGCGTGATGGGCGAGTCGGTCACCGCCACCAGGCCCTTGGGCTGGCGCAGCATCAGCGGGCTGTTCTGGTGGATCAGGATGTCGCTGAAGACCAGCCTGGAGTTGAGCAGATGCAGGATCTGCTCGACCAGGGTGCCGAAGACGGGATGGTCTTCGTTCTCGATATACGTGAGGGTGCGAATTTGCGACGACTGGTGGTGTTCCATCTGGACTAGGCTCTCCGTGGTTGCTCCCACGATTATAAGTCCATAAAGCAACACCAGTTAGAGAAATAGTGCGAAAAGGAAACTTTCGCCACACTTGCCGCGGTTGTGTCAGGCGCGCAGCTTGGGATAGCGGAAGCCGGTACGCAGGTCCATGCTGAAGCGCTCCTTGCCGTCGACCACCAGCACGTGATCGGGCGGCGCCTCGCCGGCCAGTTCGCGCTGGATCAGCGGCAGGCCTTCGCCCTTACGGATCAGCTCATCGCACCGCTCGTAGACATTGGGACAGCCGGTCTCGGCCAGCAAGGCTTGCACGATCGGCACTTTCCAGGCATCGACGCCGCCCGACTGGAACTGGCAGATCAGGTAACCCTGGACGCCGCCCCAGCTGTGGACCAGCAGGCCGGACAAGCCATCCTGCTCGCCCAGGATCACCGGCACCAGCGCTTGCGGATGGGCTGCGCGCACGCTGTCGGCGCGCTTGGCGATGGCGGCTTTCACGCGGCGCTTCATCATGGCGTGGTCGACCGGCTCGTCTTCCTTGTAGCTCCACATGCGCGCGCGGATTTGCGACTTGGAATTGTAGGCAGCGCGGCCGATGAACTGGCGCGACGAGCTTTGCACGATGGCGGTGGAGCCGGGTTTCATTTTTTCCTGCGGCTTGCCGTCGACCTTGTCGATTGCGGTGGGGTAAATCCAGGGGTCGCCGGCCAGCAAGGATTTTTCCTTGCCTTGTTTGATGGTGATGATGAGCATGGGGTGTGTGCAGCGTGGCAGGACGTCAAAGCCGCATGATACCTCATGCCGGCCCGCGCCCCGCCGTCCGGTCGCGGTTGTCGGCATTCCAGCCCGCCGGAAGCGCCGTCTGTCGCAGCGCAATGGCGCCGCCCCTGCCGGGACCTTACCATGCACTCCATACCCTACCTACCGGAGAACACCATGCACCCCATCACCGCCCGCGGCGCCCTGCGCGCCCTCCTGTTTGCCACCGGCTTGCTCGCAATGACCGCCCCGGCCGGCGTCGTCCATGCCGGTTCCATCAGCTGGGGCGGCGAACGGGTGCAAGGCAATGGCCAGGTCACCAAGCAAAACCGCGCGCTCGGACACTTCCACGCGCTGGCCAGCAGCGTCAGCGGCGACGTCGAGGTCCGCATCGGCAACACCGAAAGCGTGACGGTGGAAACCGACGACAACCTGCAGGCGCTGCTGGAAACGGTCGTGGAAAACGGCACGCTACGCATCCGTCCGGCGCGCAAGAACCTGTCGCTGTCCAGTAAAACGATGAAAATCATTGTGCAGGCGCGGGCGCTGGACCGGGTCTCGGTAGCAGGCTCCGGCAGCGTGCAGGCAGACAACCTGAAAGCCGAACGCCTGCAACTGGACGTGGGCGGTTCCGGTTCGCTGGTGGCGCGCCAGCTGGCGGCCGAGGCGGTAACCGTGGCGCTGGGCGGCAGCGGCAGCCTGGAAACCAGCGGCAAGGCCGAGCGCCTGCAAGTGTCGATCGGCGGCTCCGGCGAAGTCCATGCAGACAAACTGGCCACGCGCGACGCCACCGTGAGCATCGGCGGCTCGGGCGAAGTAACGGTGTGGGCCACCCAATCGCTGGCGGTGAACCTGGCCGGTTCGGGCGATATCGGCTACTACGGCGATCCCCGGCTGAGCAAATCGGTGGTCGGTTCCGGCTCCGTGAAACGCCTCGGTGCAGCGCCGCTGTAATGCTGAGCCCGGTCAGCCCTCGCCAAACAACTGGCGCGGGCTGGCGCCGCCGGCCACGGATTTGATCCATGCGCTCAATTGAGCGGCATCGGCGCCGTCAATTTTTTCGGCGATGTAGCCTGGCACCTGGCCACCACCGCTGGCGCCGCTCAGCTTCAGGATGTCCTGCAACGCCATTTTGAGGCCTTGCTGAAGACCTTGCTGGAGGCCTTGTTGCTGGCCCTCCATTAAACCTTCCTCACGCCCTTTCTTGCGCCCACGCTCGATCGCTTCGTACTCGAGAAGGTCTTCGTAGCGCTTGAACTTTTGATCGAATAATATGCCCATTTTTTCCTCCGTATCGACGTCGAGTTCGCTGAATTCAAGTTGCAATGTCGATTGCAACCAACGCATCAGGCTGGCGCGCGCCGGCTGCATGTCGGCCGCATTGACCCGCGCGGTGAACAACTTCAGGGCAGCGCGCATGTCGCGATCGCTATGCGAACCGAGTAATTGAAACACAATCGCCACCATATTAGACCGATGATCGACGGCTTGGTTCAATCGCTGTTCGACCAACAGATATTTTTGGCGCGGCTGGAAGGCTTCAAGTCCTTCCGGCGGCGGCATTGTCAGATCGGCCAGGTCGGTCGCAGCACGCCATGGCCTGCGCCCGCTGTACAGCACGACCGGGATAACCGGCGGCAGCTTGCGTCCCGGCGTCAAACAACGCTGCCGAATCAGATCCTGATATAACAAGCCGATATACACCTGCATGCGCAACGCCATCCAGTGATCGGACCGCGACTGGAATTCCAGCAAAATATAAATGTACACCCATTCGCCGCCGACATTGACGCGCCAGACCATGTCGTCATGGCGGGCCTTGCCATGCTCGCTCGCATAGCTGGCGTTCACGCGCTCGAACGCACCGACATCGAGCGCCGCCGCCCACTCCGCCGGCAAAAAACCGGTGAGCAGCTCGCGCAGGATTTCGGGATGGGCAAACAGTTGTTTGTAGAGGGCATCGGCCTTGCTATTCATGCGCCGAAGGTAGCACTGCGCCAGCTGGCCCAGATCGCTTGCAGGATGCACGCGGCTTGCGCTAGATCAAACCACGTGGCGAGAATGACGTATCAGCGCGCTTCCTTGAGCGTTTCGCGGGTGAACTCGATGGTGTTGACGCCGTCGGTGATCCAGATCTGGCCGTCCTGAATCGTGCATTGCAGTTGCATGGTGCGCTGGGCCATCAATGCCAGTTGTTCGGTAGCGTCCGACGGCAGGTCGATCACGGTCAGGTTCTTGCAGCGTTCGACCTTGTTGGCCATGCCTTTCCACCAGATGTTGCTGGTGGCCGCGTAGCTGTACACCACCACCTGCTCGGAACGGCCGCTGGCCTTGAGCATGATCTTTTCGTCGGGCTGGCCCACGTTGATCCACAGCTCGATGGCGCCGGTCAGGTCTTTTTGCCACAGGTCCGGTTCCTCGACGTCGAACAGGCCCTTGGTGAACGTGAGCGACTCGCTGGCGTGGATGGCAAACGCCAGCAGGCGCACCATCACCCGCTCGTCGGTCTCGGACGGGTGCTTGGCCAGCGTCAGCGCGTGGGTGCCGTAGTAATTGCGGTCCATGTCCGCAATCGATAATTCTGCTTTGTAGATTGTTGCTTTGAGTGCCATCGGGTGTTCCCTAGGTTATTTGAAGACGACAGTCTTGTCGCCGTTCTGCAAAATGCGGTGTTCGACAAACCATTTCACGGCGCGCGCCAGCACCACGCATTCGACGTCGCGGCCGATGGCCGACAGCATCTCCGCATCCATCGCATGATCGACGCGCTCGACATCCTGCTCGATGATCGGGCCTTCATCGAGGTCGCCGGTAACGAAGTGCGCGGTGGCGCCGATCAGCTTGACGCCGCGGTGGTGCGCCTGCGCGTACGGCTTGGCGCCCTTGAAGCTGGGCAGGAACGAATGGTGGATATTGATCGCCTTGCCCTTGAGCGCGGCGCACATGCCGGGCGACAGGATCTGCATGTAGCGCGCCAGCACCACCAGGTCGATCTGGTGATGGTGCATCAGCTCCTGCACCCGCGCTTCCTGCGCCAGCTTGGCCTCGTTCGGCGCGCCGGCCGCCAGCGGCAGGTGGTGGAACGGAATATTGTAGCTGGCCGCCAGCTGGTAGAAATCCATGTGGTTCGAGACGATGGCCGGAATTTCCACCGGCAGCAGCCCGCTCTTGTAGCGGAACAGCAAATCGTTAAGGCAATGACCGATCTTCGACACCATCAGCATCACGCGCGGCTTGTAGTGCGCGTCGCGCAATTCCCAGTCCAGCTGCATGGCGGCGGCCAGCACGGCAAAGTCGGCGCGCAGCAGTGCATCCTCGACGCCGCCCTCTTCCAGCGCGAAGTGCACGCGCATGAAAAACAGCTGCGATGCGCTGTCGCCGAACTGGGCCGAATCGATGATGTTGCAACCGTGGTCGGCCAGGAAACCGGACACACGGTGCACGATGCCGCGCTGGTCGATACAGGACAGGGTGAGGATGTATTCGGGATGGGTCATGGCCGTCGGTTTCAATAACAACAAGATAAACGAGGCCGGTATTGTCGCACGGCGCGGCCCTCGCCGTCACAATGCGGCCGACAAACCTGCGGGAACCGCCAAACGAATGGCTTTTGACGTGGAACTTTCATCAACCTTGCTCCTCTAATCATGCAGAGCAGCGCCCTTGGCTGTTCGCAACCGACCACACTTCAGGAGGCAGCAATGGCAAGCACCAATTCACGCAACGAGCAGGATGCACCCCACGGCAGTGCACCACATGGCAGTGCACCACATGGCAATGCGCCACACGGCGCACCGGCCAAGCCCAAAGGCACGGCCAAACGCGGTTTCGCCGCCATGGACGAAGCCACCCAGCGCAGCATCGCCAGCAAGGGCGGACAGGCCGCGCACCAAAAAGGCACGGCGCACGAATTCGATTCCGAGGAAGCCCGGCGCGCCGGGCAAAAAGGCGGCGAAGCGGTCAGCCGCAACCGCGAGCACATGGCGGCCATCGGCCGCAAGGGGGGAGAAAGCCGGCAATCGGCCGCGCGTGCCGCCGCTGCCGAACGCGGTGGCGCCCGTGCCGGCACCGGCACCACCGGTTCCGAGCAGGCCTCAGGCGGCGGCAACCGCCAGAGCAGCAAGTCCGACGCCGACCATTAACTCCGCATCAACCCGCATCCGTCACGCCATCTCAGGCCGGCGTGCCGACGATCACGCTCGACGCCTTGAACACCGCCATCGCGGCGCCGCCTTCGGCCAGGCCCAGCGTCTCGCCACTCTCGCGGGTGACAATGGCGGCAATCACACCGCCGCCCGGCAGCTCGATACTCACTTCCGTATTGACCGCGCCGGGCAGCACGCGGGTAATCGTCCCCGCCAGCTGGTTGCGGGCCGACAGGCGCGCGCCGCCCAGGTCCGTCACCACGATCACCGACGACGCCTTGACCAGCGCAAACGCATCCGCGCCCAGCGCCAGGCCCAGGCTTTCGCGGCTGTCGCGCGTGATCGTGCCCACGATGTGCTGGCCGCCCACCACTTCCAGCGTGATCTCGTCGTTGATGGCGCCTTCCTTCAGTTCCACTACCTTGCCGCTGAACTGGTTGCGTGCACTGGTCTTCATCTTCATCCTCTGGATCATTAAAAAATCGTCGGCCAGCGCATGCGACTGGTCGCTCAGGTGCGCCACGAACTGGCGGTGCGCCGCCTCGATCTTGCGGAAATTTTCCACCAGCTGGACGCCGCGCTGCGTCAGGCGGGTGCCACCGCCGCCCTTGCCGCCCGCCGCGCGTGCAAGCAGCGGTTCGCCGGCCAGGTTGTTCATCGCTTCGATGGCGTCCCACGCACCCTTGTAGCTGATGCCCGCCGCCTTGGCGGCCGCCGTGATCGAGCCGTGCTGCGCAATTGCGGCCAGCAGTTCCACCCGGTCCTGGCCGCCCAGCTTCTGGCCGTCGATGGTCATCCAGACATCGCCCTGCAACTGCATGGCCGGTTTCATGTTGCGTGCTCCTCGAGACGTCCCTGCTCCATGCGCAGCACGTGCTCGCCAAACGCGCGCACGTCCTCGGGATCGTGGGTAATCATGATCATCGGAATGGCCAGCCGCCGCTGCACCGCATCCAGCTCGGCGCGCATGCGCTTGCGCAGGGCCGGATCGAGCGCGGCAAACGGCTCGTCGAGCAGCAGCGCGCCCGGCTGCGGCGCCAGCGCGCGCGCCAGCGCCACCCGCTGCCGCTGGCCGCCCGACAGCTGGTGCGGCAACTGCTGCGCCACCTGATCGAGCTCGAATGCTTCGAGCCAGTAGCGCACCGTTTCTCCGTCCACGCGCGCCAGCGGATTGCGCCAGCCGCGCTGCAGGCCGAACGCGATATTCTGGCGCACATTCAGGTGCGGAAACAGCGCGTAGTCCTGGAACAGGTACGCCACCTGGCGCCGCTGCGGCGCGATGTCCACGCCGGCCGCACGGTCGAACAGGCAGCGCCCGGCCAGCTCGATGGCGCCGCGGTCCGGTGTCGTCAAACCCGCCACCGCTTTTAGCAACTGGCTCTTGCCGGCGCCGGACGCACCGTAGATCACCACGCGCTGGCTGCGCGATTCGAAGCGCGCATCGAGTTCGAACACGCGGTCGCCCGAGCGCAGGGTCTTGCCGATATCGACTTTGATTTGCATGGTCATCCTTGCTGCTGGCGATACGGGGTGAGCTTGTTGGCGGCCACCAGCACGGTGATGCACACCACCGACGTGATGATCACCAGCACATTGGCGCTGTCGTCCTGGCCGGCCTGCACGGCTTCGTACACGGCAATGGACAAGGTCTGGGTTTTGCCGGGGATGCTGCCGGCCACCATCAGCGTGGCGCCGAACTCGCCCATCGACCGCGCAAACGCCAGCAGCGTGCCGCCCAGCACGCCGCGCCAGGCCAGCGGCAGCGTCACCCGCAGGAACACGCCGAACGACGACACCCCCAGCACCTTGGCCGCCTGCTCCAGCTGTAAATCGACGGTCTCGAACGCCGCCCGCGCGCCCTTGAGCACCAGCGGAAACGCCACCACGGCCGCCGCGATGACCGCCGCCTGCCAGGTGAAAATCAGGTTGATGCCGAAATGCCGCTGCAGCCAGGCGCCAATCACGCCTTCGCGGCCGATCACCACCAGCAGGTAATAGCCGAGCACCGTGGGCGGCATCACCATCGGCAAGGTCAGCACCGCGTCGACGACGTCGCGCCCCCAGAA
>JBEVMD010000612.1:0-17554 GCA_040508835.1 Duganella sp.
GGTACCGCCGACCTGGCCCGTTACTGGACCATTAGCCTCAGCCATAGTTAATATTTTTGGCTCGCTGTAAAAGCGCTGTTGCCCCGGCAAACAGCGCTTTTTTTTCATCTTTTTTTCATCTTTTCCACCCTCCCCCGCGCTCACGTATAATCTTTCATTTAGCGTCAGTTTCCAGCAAAAACCCATGAAGGTATTTCGAGGTCTACCCAACGCAGCGGCGCGTGCGCCGTGCGCGCTCACGATCGGCAATTTCGACGGTGTCCACCTCGGCCACCAGGCATTGCTGGCGCGCGTGCGCGATGCCGCCAGCGGCCTCGGACTGGAAGCGGCCGTGATGACGTTCGAACCGCACCCACGCGAATTTTTTGCGCAAAAATCGGGGGACCTGGCGCGTGCCCCGGCGCGCATCGCCAACCTGCGCGACAAGCTGCAGTCGCTGTCCGACAACGGCATCGACCGCGTGATCGTCGAGCATTTCTCGGCGTCGTTTGCCGCCCTTACGCCGCAGGAATTCACGGAAAAAGTGCTGGTCGAAGGGCTGCACGTCAAATGGCTGATGGTCGGTGACGACTTCTGCTACGGCGCGCGCCGCGCCGGCAATGTGCAGATGCTGCTGGAAGCGGGCCAGCGCTACGGCTTCCACGTCGAAACCCTGCCGACCGTGATGAACGGCACCACGCGCATCTCGTCGTCCGCTGTGCGCGCCGCGCTGGCCGAAGGCGACTTCGTCCGCGCCGAAGCGCTGCTGGGCCATCCGTACGCCATGTCCGGCCACGTGATCCACGGCCAAAAGCTGGGCCGCACGCTGGGTTTCCCCACGTTGAATCTGCGGGTGCCGCACCGCCCTGCGCTGATGGGCATCTTCATCGTCCAGGTCCACGGCCTGGCCGAACAGCCGCTGCCGGCCGTAGCCAGCCTGGGCGTGCGCCCCACGGTCGATGACAGCGGCCGCGTGCTGCTGGAAGTGCACGTGTTCGACTTCGCGCAAAACTGCTACGGCAAGCAGGTGCGGGTGGAATTCCTGCAGAAGATCCGTGACGAGGAAAAATACGTCGACCTGCCCACGCTCACTGCCGCCATCCACCGCGACGCCGACATCGCCCGCGCTTATTTCGCGCGGCGCGGCAACAAGGCCGGCGCCGACGCCGGCGATGGCGCCACCTCGGCCACCGACCGAATTTGAGCGCGCGATCAGCCACGCGCGCCGGCTACCCCGAATTCCCCGAATATCCTTTTGAAGAAATCCCATGTCCGAACAAAGCAAAAACACCAAAAAGCCCGAGAGCAAATACCCGGTCAATATGACCGAAACCCCGTTCCCGATGCGCGGCGACCTGGCCAAGCGCGAGCCGAAGTGGGTGCAGCAATGGCAGGAAAAGAAGATCTACGAGCGCGTGCGCAAGGCCGCCGCCGGCCGTCCGAAATTCATCCTGCATGACGGTCCGCCGTACGCCAACGGCGACATCCACCTGGGCCACGCGGTCAACAAGATCCTCAAGGACATGGTGATCAAGTCACGCTCGCTGGCCGGCTTCGACGCGCCCTACGTGCCGGGCTGGGATTGCCACGGCATGCCGATCGAAATCCAGATCGAAAAACTGTACGGCAAAAACCTGCCGACGGCCGAAGTGCTGACCAAGGCCCGCGCCTACGCGCTCGAACAGGTCGACCGCCAGCGCAAGGACTTCATCCGCCTGGGCGTGCTGGGCGAGTGGCAGAATCCGTATCTGACCATGAACTACTCGAACGAGGCCGACGAACTGCGCGCGCTCGGCAAGCTGCTGGAAAAAGGCTATGTGTACCGCGGCCTGAAACCGGTGAACTGGTGCTTCGACTGCCAGTCGGCGCTGGCCGAGGCGGAAGTGGAATACCACGAGAAGCGCGATCCGGCCATCGACGTCGGTTTCAAGTTTGCCGAATTCAACAAGCTGGCCACCGCATTCAACCTGCCGCAGCTGCCCACCGAGAACGGCTTTATCGTCATCTGGACCACCACCCCGTGGACCATCCCGTCCAACCAGGCGCTGAACGTCAATCCGGAAGTGACCTACGCGCTGGTGCAGACCGAGCGTGACGGCCAGCCGCTGCTCCTGATTTTGGCGCAAGACCTGGTCGAATCGTCGCTGGCGCGCTTCAAGCTCGAAGGCACGACGATTGCCACGACCCTGGGCGCGGCGCTGGAAAACATCAGCTTCCGCCATCCGCTGCACGCGGCAGACGCATTCTACGACCGCCTGTCGCCCGTGTACCTGGCCGACTACGTGACCACCGAAAGCGGCACCGGCGTGGTGCACTCGGCGCCAGCCTATGGCCTGGACGACTTCATCTCGTGCCGCGCGCATGGCATGAAGGACGAACAGATGTTCACGCCAGTCATGGGCGACGGCAAGTTCGCTTCGACCCTGCCGCTGTTCGGCGGGCTGACGATCTGGGAAGCGTCCAAGCCGATCTGCGACGCGCTGCGCGACGCGGGCGCGCTGTTCGAACTGAAGATGTTCGCGCACAGCTATATGCACTGCTGGCGCCATAAAACCCCGATCATCTACCGCGCCACATCGCAGTGGTTTGCGGGCATGGACGTCACGCCCGCCGACGGCGGCGCCACGCTGCGCCAGAGCGCGCTGGCCGGCATCGAGCAAACCGAATTCTTCCCCGACTGGGGCAAGGCGCGCCTGCACGGCATGATCGCCAACCGTCCCGACTGGACCCTGTCGCGTCAGCGCCAGTGGGGCGTGCCGATGGCCTTCATCGTGCACAAGGAGACGGGCGCGCTGCATCCGCGCACTCCGGAACTGCTGGAGCAGGTCGCGCAGCGCATCGAGCAAGGCGGCATCGACGCCTGGCTGGCGCTCGACCTGAAAGACCTGCTCGGCGATGAAGCGGCCAGCTACGAAAAGAACAAGGATACGCTGGACGTGTGGTTCGACTCGGGCGTGACGCACCAGACGGTGCTGCGCGGCTCGCACAAGGAACAACTGGCCTACCCGGCGGACCTGTACCTGGAAGGCTCGGACCAGCACCGCGGCTGGTTCCACTCGTCGCTGCTGACCGGCTCCATGCTGGACGGCCGCCCGCCCTACAAGGCGCTGCTCACGCACGGCTTCACGGTCGACGGCGAAGGCAAGAAGATGTCGAAGTCGCTCGGTAACACGCTGGCGCCGCAAAAGATCTCCGATACCCTGGGCGCCGACATCCTGCGCCTGTGGATCGCGTCCACCGACTACACGGGCGAGCTGTCGATCTCCGACGAGATCCTCAAGCGCGTGACGGAAGCGTATCGCCGCATCCGCAACACGCTGCGCTTCCTGCTGGCCAATACATCGGACTTCGACCATGCGCAGCACGCCGTGCCGGTCGAGCAGATGCTGGAAATCGACCGCTACGCGCTGGCCAACATGGCCGCGCTGCAGGAAGAAATCGCCCAGCACTACACGCAGTATGAATTCCAGCCCGTGTACTCGAAAATCCAGAACTACTGCTCGGAAGACCTGGGCGGCTTCTACCTCGACATCCTCAAGGACCGCCTGTACACGTCGGCCGTGGATTCGCCTGCGCGCCGCTCGGCGCAGACCGCGCTGTGGCACATCACGCAAAGCCTGCTGCGCGTGATGGCCCCGGCCCTGTCGTTCACGGCGGAAGAAGCGTGGACCATCTTTGCCGGCGCCGAAGCGTATGCAGCCAGCGGCGAGACCATCTTCACGCAAACCTGGTGGCAGCTGCCGCAGCAGGCCGACGCCGGCGCGCTGCTGGCCAAGTACACGGCGCTGCGCACCGTGCGCGCGGACGTGACCAAGCAGCTGGAAGACTTGCGCACGTCGGGCGCCATCGGTTCGTCGCTGCAGGCGGAGCTGTCGATCAAGGCGTCGGGCGACAAGTACAAGCTGCTCACCAGCCTGGACGACGACCTCAAATTCGTCTTCATCACGTCGGCCGCGCAAGTGACCGAGGTGTCGAACGAAGCGGACGAAGTGGTGACCGTGGCGGCATCGACGGCTGAGAAGTGCGAGCGCTGCTGGCACTACCGCGCCGACGTGGGCGCCCACGCCGACCATCCGACCCTGTGCGGCCGCTGCTACAGCAACCTGTTTGGTGCGGGCGAACAGCGCAAGTTCGCGTAAACTGTGTGCGCGCCGGCGGCTTCACAGTCGCCGGCGCCCGATTCGTCATCCCGCTTCGGCGGACCGCCGCAAACGCGGAGATCCATACCGAGTTGGCAGCACACGCTCGGGATGGAAACCCGCGTGCGCGCGACAACGCCAGTAGCATTACGAAGACTCTCGATATTTTATGGCCACCAAAAAAATCTTCCCTTCCAAATCCTCGGCCAGCCTCACACCCTGGCTGGGCATTGCCTTCATCATCGTCCTGATCGACCAGCTGTCCAAGATCACCATCACCCGCACCTTCCAGCTGGGCGAGGAAAAATTCGTCACCTCGTTCTTCAACCTGGTGCTGGCCTATAACAAGGGCGCGGCCTTCAGCTTCCTGCACAATGCGGGCGGCTGGCAGCGGCACTTCTTCACCGCCATCGGCGTGGGCGCGGCGATCTACATCATCTACCTGCTGAAAAAGCATGGCGGCCAGCGCATGTTCTCGTGGGCGCTGTCGCTGGTCCTCGGCGGCGCGGTGGGCAACGTCATCGACCGCGTGCTGTACGGCCACGTGGTCGACTTCCTCGATTTTCACTGGGAGAGCTTCGGCCACTTCCCGGCGTTTAATATCGCCGATTCGGCCATCTGCATCGGCGCCGCGCTGTTCATCCTCGATGAGCTGCGCCGGGTGAACAAGTAAGCAAACAAGGAAGCACCATGGAACTGAGCGGAAAAAAAATCGTCCTTGGCCTGTCGGGCGGCGTGGCCTGCTACAAGGCGGCGGACCTGTGCCGCGCGCTGACCAAGGCCGGCGCCTCGGTGCAGGTGGTGATGACCGACGCCGCCGAGCATTTCATCACGGCTGTCACCATGCAGGCCCTGTCGGGCAATAAAGTGTTTTCCAGCCAATGGGATCCGCGCGTGGACAACAACATGGCCCACATCGACGTCACCCGCCATGCCGATGCGATCATGATCGCGCCCTGCTCGGCCGACTTCATGGCCAAGCTGGCGCACGGCGTGTGCGACGACCTGCTCTCCACCATGTGCCTGGCCCGCCCGCGCCACGTGCCGCTCCTGATCGCGCCGGCCATGAACGTGGAGATGTGGCAGAACCCCGCCACCGGCCGCAATGCGCGCCAGCTCGAGGAAGACGGCATCGTCATCTTCGGCCCGGCCGCCGGCGACCAGGCCTGCGGTGAAGTCGGCATGGGCCGCATGCTCGAACCCGTGCAGCTGCTCGAAGAGCTGATCGCATCGTTCCAGCCCAAGGTGCTGGCCGGTAAGCGTATCCTGATCACGGCCGGTCCCACGTTCGAGGCCATCGACCCGGTGCGCGGCATCACCAATCTGTCGTCCGGCAAAATGGGTTATGCCGTGGCGCGCGCCGCGCGCGAAGCAGGCGCCGAGGTGGTGCTGGTGTCCGGCCCCACGGCGCTGCCCGCGCCGTTCGGGGTGCAGCGCATCAACGTGCAAAGCGCGATGCAGATGCACGACGCGGTGATGGCCAACGTCGACCACCAGCACATCTTCATCGCGGTGGCGGCGGTGGCCGACTGGCGCATCGCCAACGCCAGCGAACAAAAACTGAAAAAAAATCCCGACGGTTCGGTGCCCGACCTGAAGTTCGAGCAGAATCCGGACATCCTGGCCACCGTGGCCGCGCGCACGTCGCTGGCGGGCCACCCTTACTGCGTGGGCTTTGCCGCCGAATCGGAAAACCTGGTGCAGTTCGGTGCCGACAAGCGCGAGAAAAAAGGCATTCCCCTTTTAGTCGGCAACATCGGCCACCACACCTTCGGCCAGGACGACAACACCATCATCCTGTTCGACGAAAACGGCCACACCATTTTGCCGCGCGCCGACAAGCTCACGCTGGCGCGCCAGCTGATATCCGAAATCTCCAAACGCATTACCCAGCATTCGCTGTTCTCAAAGTAAATATGAATACTATCGACGTCAAGATCCTCGACCCGCGCATGAAAGACCAGCTGCCGGCTTACGCCACCCCGGGTTCCGCAGGGCTCGACCTGCGCGCGTGCATCGATGCGCCCATGGTCATCGAAGCCGGCCAGACGGTCCTCATCCCCACCGGCCTGGCGATCCACGTGGCCGATCCGGGCTACGCCGCCATGATCCTGCCGCGCAGCGGCATGGGCCACAAGAACGGCATCGTGCTGGGGAATCTGGTAGGCTTGATCGACTCCGATTACCAGGGCCAGCTGATGATCTCCACCTGGAACCGCGGCCACAGCGCGTTCACGCTCAACCCGATGGAACGCCTGGCCCAGCTGATCATCGTGCCGGTGCTGCAGGTCGGTTTTAATATTGTCGACGACTTCGGCGGCAGCGAACGTGGCGTCGGAGGCTTCGGCAGCACCGGCGTGCAATAACATCATAATATTCATGGAGACCAGGATGGTTCAGCGGCATGCTTCGACAACTTTCACTTCATTGTCCCTGGTCGCCACGGCGGCGCTGCTGACAGCCTGCACGACCTACACGGTACGCCCGCCCGAAACGTCTGCCGAACCGGCGGTCACGCGCACCATCAACGAAGGCGATCCGGTCGTCACGGCCAAGATGGCCGCCGCACGCGAAGAACTGGGCCGCATGGTGGCGCTGCAGGACCGCCTGTACCGCATTGCCGCGCCCATCCTGATCAACAACGCGGACCTGTGCCGCGGCCAGGCGCGCAACCTGCTGGGCTTTACCGCCAAAAACCGCTACTCGTACTCGGGCGAATACGTCGATGCCGCCAGCGCCGTGCTCAATTACGGCGACCGCCTGGAAGTGGCCAGCGTGCTGGCCGGCAGCGGCGCGGCCAAGGCCGGCCTGAAAAAAGGCGACATCCTGATCGCCGCCGACGGCAAGAACCTGCCCACCGGCGCCAACGCCGAAACCCAGGCGGCCGCCATCCTCGGACCGCTCGCCTCCAGCAGCCAGGCCCCCAGCCTGATCGTCGAACGCAAGAACGTCAACGTGCCGCTCAAGGTGCCGGTCACGCGCGCGTGCGCGTTCAGGATCGATATCGGCAACTCCGACAACATCAACGCCTATTCCGACGGCCAGCGCGTGCTGATCACGCGCGGCATGGTCAACTTCGCGCAATCGGACGAAGCGATTGCCTACGTGCTGGCCAAGGACATGGCCCACAACATACTCGGTCATCCGGCCACCACGCGCTCCGCGTACACGGTGGGCAGCATCATCGACAACCTGGTGAACATCCGTCCCGACCTGTCGATGTTGATCGGCACCGCCGGCGTGAAGCCGATGCCGCAGGACCTGGACGCCGCCGCCGACCGCCTGTCGCTGTACATGGTGGCGCGTGCTGGCTACAGCACCGCCGGCGCGCGCGCGTTCTGGCAGCGCCTCGCCACGCAGTATCCGGCCTCGGTGCTCAACGGTTATACGGCCAACCACCCGGCCGTCAACTACCGCCTGGCCACCATCGACAAGACCGTGGCCGAGATCAAGACCCGTCAGTCGTCCAACAAACCCCTGGTACCGTAGGAGTCACGATGAACAAGTCCGCCCTGGCTGTCGTCACCGCGATCCTGGTCGCCGCTGCGGGCTACGCCCAGGCGGCGCAGTGGGCCAGGGTGGCCGGCGGCGGCAACGCCGGCAATGTCTACTACATCGACCGCGCCAGCGTGATCAAGAAGGACAAGACGCGCAAGGTGTGGTCGCTGCACTCGTTCTCGCAGGCGCAAAATTCGCCCGAGGGCAAGCCCTACCGTTCGGTGAAGGCGCTGCACCTGTATTCGTGCGAAGACCGCACCACCATCCTGCTGTCGCAGGTGTTCTTCCCCGAGCCGATGGGCAAGGGCGAGGCGCTGGAAAACTACAAGTACGAAAAATTCACGGCCGAAGACATCGTCCCCGACAGCCCGTACGACAACGCGCTGGCGGTGGTGTGCAAGCCCTGAGCGGGCACGGCGCTGCGCCAGCGGCCGGCATGGCGGATGTCATGCACAGCCGCCATTGACAGGTTCAACCTTGCGGCGGAAATTGTCCCAGCTGCAGGAACAGCCCGAACCAGTCTTCCATATGCCACGTGGTGGTGATCAGTCCGTCGGCGATGGTGTGAAACTCGTGCAGGCGGAAGCGCACCGCTTTGCCCGTGGGCGCAATGCCGAACAGCGCGCCCAGATGGGTGCCGCTGATCTCGGCACGTACACCAATCTTGCCCGGCTCCTGGATCAGATCGTTGATGGCGATGCGGACGTCGGGAAACGCCGCACCGAGTTCGCGAATGATCGTCTTGATGCCGGCCGGGCCGGCCCCCTGGCCGGGCGCCAGCGGAATATCGGCCCAGTCCGGGGCGAGTACCGCATCGACCAGGTCCGGGTTTTGTTCGCTGAAGGCGCGGTACAGCGTTTCGACCGCGCTGCGTTCCGCCTGTAATTGCAGGGTCAAGTCTGTGGTTGAAGTATTCATGGCAGTGACAGGTTGATTGGGTTGATTGGGTTGAATGGATTGTCAGGCCGGGGCCGCAGCCTCGGTGCTCCTGATGGGCGCACTATGCCCTGTACGACTTTTGTTATAAAGTACGCCAATCAAAACTCATTGTTACCCCAATAAATGACAATGCACAATCTCGAGGCGCTGGCGATCTTTGTGCGCATTGCCGAAATGGGCAGCTTCACGCACGCAGCGCAGAGCCTGGGGATACAGAAGGGGCGCGCGTCAAATGTGGTGCGCGCACTGGAAGCGCAGCTCGGCGCACGTTTGCTGCACCGCTCGACCCGCACCGTGCAGCTGACCGAGGACGGGCGCACTTTTTACACGCGGGCGCGCGCGCTGCTGGCCGACGCCGAGGAACTCGGCGCGCTGTTTGCCGGCAGCGATGCCCCGCTCACCGGGCGCCTGCGCATCGATCTGCCGACCGAACTGGCCCGCTCCACGGTCCTGCCGGCACTGCCGGCGTTCATGGCCAGCTACCCCGGTATCGCGCTCGAACTGTCGAGCACCGACCGCCGTGTCGATCTGGTTCAGGAAGGAATGGATTGCGTGCTGCGCGTGGGCGGCATCGGCGACGACACCCTGGTGGCGCGCAGCCTGGGCGCCGTACGGATGGTCAACGCGGCAAGTCCGGACTACCTGAGCCGGCATGGCGTGCCGCACACGCTGGAGGACCTGTCCACCCAGGGACACCGCATGGTGCATTACACGCCCACCCTGGGCAGCCGGCCGCCCGGCTGGGAATATCCGACCGATGGCAGCTATGCGTTGCTGGCCCTTCCCGGCTCGCTCAGCGTCAACAATGTGCAGAACTACCATGGCGCCGGACTGGCCGGGCTGGGGCTGATCCAGGGCGGGCTCTCGAGCCTGAAACCGTTTCTGCTCAGTGGCGACCTGATCGAAGTTCTGCCGCACTTGCGGCCGCAATCGCTGCCCGTCTCCATCGTGGTGGCACACCGGCAGAACCTGTCGCGCCGGGTACGCGTGTTTGTCGAATGGCTCGAGACACTGCTGGCGCCTTATCTGGACCGTGAGGGTCGCACCGCCGACCCGGTGCGCCGCGCTAGCTGAAGTTGGGGAAGTCCGGGAACACGGTGGCCATCAGCCAGGTGAGCACGGCGCACAGCAGCACGGCGCCTGCCAGCACCAGCAGCAGGCGGCCGAATTTGGGCGCGCCGTCTTCGTTACCGTCATCATGGTTCGGTTGCGGCATGGCGATTCCTGCGAGTTTTGGTAAGCCGTAGTATATTCCAGCCATGGACAGCATCGATCTCGAAGTACTCAAAACCAGCGCCGCATGGATCGCCTCCGGGCGCCGCTGCGAACTTGTCACCGTCATCAAGACCTGGGGCTCGAGCCCCCGGCCCATCGGCGCCACCCTGGCCATCTGCGAGGACGGCACCGTGGTGGGCTCGGTCTCTGGCGGCTGTATCGAGGACGACCTGATCGCCCGCGTGCGCGACCACGGCATCAGCCGCACCGCCCCGGAAATCGTCAGCTACGGCATCACTGCCGACGAAGCGCACCGTTTCGGCCTGCCCTGCGGCGGCACCATCGAACTGTCGATCGAACCGTTATCGACCCACAGCCGCATCGCCGAACTGCTGGAACGACTCGAGCAGCACGAACTGGTGCAGCGCCGGCTCGACCTGCACACGGGCGCGGTGGAACTGTCCAGGGCGCCGCCGGGCGCGCAGATGCAGGTGAGCGAACGGGTCATGGTCACGCTGCACGGCCCGCGCTGGCGGTTGCTGATCATCGGCGCCGGCCAGCTGTCGCGCTTCCTGGCGCAGATCGCCACCGCCATGGACTACCACGTGGTCGTGTGCGACCCGCGCGAGGAATACCGCGCCGGCTGGCACGTGGACGGCGTGCAGCTGGTGCACGATATGCCCGACGATATCGTGCTGGCCATGCAGCTCGACCACCGCAGCGCCGTCGTCGCCCTCACCCACGACCCCAAGCTCGACGACCTGGCGCTGATGGAAGCGCTCAAGTCCGACGCCTTTTATGTCGGCGCCATCGGCTCGCGCGTCAACAACAGCAAGCGCCGCGAGCGGCTGCTGCAGTTCGACCTGACGCCGGCGCAGCTGGCGCGCCTGCATGGCCCCATCGGTCTTTACATCGGCAGCAAGACGCCGTCCGAAATCGCGATCTCGATCCTGGCCGAACTGACCGCCATCAAGAACGGCGTGCCCCATACCATGCTGGTGCCGCACGCGGCCGCACCGACGGCGCCGGGCGAGGTGGTGTGCGCGGTGGCATCGGGCGCCGTCTGATCCCGACGTCCCGAGGATAAAAGCAAGGACCGGGGTGGCGCTCCCTGCATCGCTGCGCGACAATGGCGGCATGACCACCGCCAACCTCCTTCGCCTGATCTTCCTGGCCGCCATCTGGGGCGGCTCCTTCCTGTTCATGCGCATTGCCGCGCCGGTGCTGGGCGCCGCTGTGCTGATCGAATACCGCGTGCTGTTTGCCGCGCTGTTCCTGGCCGCGATGGCGCTGGCGCTGAAAAAACCGCTGCACCTGTGCCAGCACTGGAAGCACTACCTGATCCTCGGCCTGCTCAATTCCGCCCTGCCCTTTTTGCTGTTCGCGTTTGCCGCGCGCACGCTGTCGGCCTCGCTGATGGCCGTGCTCAACGCCAGCACGCCGCTGTGGGGCACGCTGATCGCTGCCGTCTGGTCGCGCCACATGGTCAGCGCCCGGGTGCTGGTAGGCCTGGTGCTGGGCGCGTGCGGCGTGGCGCTGCTGGTGGGGTTCGACCACGTGAGCACGCAGCCGGGCGCCGGCCTGGCGATCGTCGCCGTGCTGTGCGCCTCGTTCATGTACGGCGTGGCCAGCAACTACACGCGCAGCGCCGCCCGCGCCCAGGGCGTGGAACCGTTCGCCAATGCGCACGGCTCGATGTGGACATCGGCGCTGCTGGTGCTGCCCGTGGTGCCGTTCTTCCCGGCGCCGGCAGAACCGACCATGGGGGTGATGGCGGCGGTGATCGCGCTGGGCATCGTGTGCAGCGGCGTGGCCTACCTGATCTACTTCCGCCTGATCCAGGACGTGGGGCCGTCGTCGGCGCTCACCGTCACTTTTTTAAGCCCGCTGTTCGGCATCCTGTGGGGCGTGCTGTTCCTGGGCGAGACGGTGGGCTGGTACACGTTTGCCGGCGCCGCCATCGTCATCGTGGGCACGGCGCTGGTGACGGGCTTCCGGCCCGCATTTGGGATGCCGCGCAGGGCCCGCACGCCATGAACAGCGTGATCCTCGACCTGCCGCCCGACTACCGCCTGGACGACGTGCTGGCCTTTCACCGCCGCGACGCCGAACACGTGGCCGAGCAGGTGGAGGACGACCGGCTGCGCAAGGGCGTGATGCTGGCGGGCGTGCCGGTGGTGCTCGACATCGTGTTCCATGCGGCGCCCACGCCCACCAGCGCCGCGTGCACGGTGCACGCCGACGGCAAGCTGTCCAAAGCCGCGCAGGGAAAAATCGCGGCGCTGGCGCGGGAGGCGCTGCTCAACATCCTGGGCCTGCGCATCGATCCGGCGCCGTTTTGCGCGTTTGCCGCAGGCGACCCGCTGTTTGCAGCGCTGGTGCGCGCGCAGCCGGGCCTGCGCATCGTGCAGTCGGCAACCGTGTTCGAGGCGCTGACCTGGGCCATCATCGGCCAGCAGATCAACCTGTCGTTTGCCATCGCCCTGCGCCGCACATTCATCACGCTGGCCGGCCGCCGGCACAGCAGCGGCTTGTGGTGCTACCCGGCGGCGGACGACGCGGCGCGGCTCCACATCGATGACCTGTTAAGCCGTAAATTTTCGCGCGCAAAAGCCGAAACCCTGTTGCGGCTGGCGCAGCTCGTGGCGACCGGGGCGCTGCCGCTCGAGGTATCGCCTGCCAACAGCATCGAACGGATTTCAGCAGCGCTGCTGGCCGTCAAGGGCATCGGTCCGTGGACCGTCAACTACGGCCTGCTGCGCGGCTACGGTTACGCGGACTGCTCGCTGCACGGCGACGTCGCTATCCGCGCCGCACTGCAGGCGCTGCTGGGCGAAGACGTAAAACCCGATCTCGCGCGCACCGAACAGCTGCTGGTGCAGTACGCGCCCCACCGCACCATGGCGGCCGCCCACCTGTGGGCCAGCCTGCATCCGCGCACCGACGCATAGACAGCCGGGAAACCTCGTGCGCCAATGAAAAAACCGCTGATATCTTGCGATATCAACGGTTTTAGTATTTGGTTGCGGGGACAGGATTTGAACCTGTGACCTTCGGGTTATGAGCCCGACGAGCTGCCAGACTGCTCCACCCCGCGTCTGTATGTAGCTATTATAGGGCAAACCAAAGGCTTAGGCAATATTAATCTCAAATTGATCCTTGATAGACCAAATAAATCCGCATGCAGGCGCTGCGTGGGGACGCCGCGCGGGGCGCAATCGGTGTAAAGTAGGCAAATGAACAAACAAACCCCACGATCGCGTCTCCTATGAAATATTGCTCCGAATGCGCCGCCGCCGTCAGCCTGGCGATCCCGGCCGGCGACAACCGTCCCCGCTATGTGTGCAGCAACTGCGGGACCATCCATTATCAGAATCCGAAAATGGTGCTGGGTTCGATCCCGGTCTGGGATCGCGACGGCGAAGTCAAGATACTGCTGTGCAAGCGCGCGATCGAGCCGCGCCACGGTTACTGGACCTTGCCCGCCGGCTTCATGGAGAACGGCGAGACGACCGCCGAGGCGGCCATTCGCGAGACGCAGGAGGAAGCGGGCGCCAACATCGAACTGGGTAAACTGTTTTCCATGCTGAATGTGGCGCGCGTGCAGCAGGTGCACATGTTCTACCTGGCCACCCTGCTCGATCTCGATTTCGCGCCGGGCGAGGAAAGCCTGGACGTGCGCCTGTTCGGCGAAGCGGAAATTCCGTGGGACGACCTGGCCTTCCCCACCATCCGCGCCACGCTGGAACTGTTCTTTGCCGACCGCCAGCGCATGCGCGACGGCGGCAATGCGGGCGACTACGGTTTCCACGAGCACGACATCCACAAGCCGATGCGTTCCGACGATGGCGCGGACCATGCTGCGGCCCATCGATCGGATGATGCCGCGTGATCCCGTGGCTGGAAGCGGATACCCCTTTTCCTGACGTCGCCACCGCGCTGACGACCGAAGCGCCCGGCTTGCTGGCCGCCGGCGCCGACCTGTCGCCCGAGCGCTTGCTGATGGCCTACCGACGCGGCATCTTTCCATGGTTTTCGGAAGGCCAGCCGATCCTGTGGTGGAGCACCGATCCGCGCATGGTGCTGATGACGGAACGCTTCCGCATCACCGACAGCCTGCGCAAGACGCTGCGCAAGGTCGAACGGGACCGAACGGCCGGAGGCCGCTGGCAGGTACGCTTCGACAGCGCGTTCGAGGACGTGATGCGCGCCTGCGCTGCGCCGCGCCGCGACGGCCCCGGCACCTGGATCTCGGAGGACATCATTGCCGGCTATACGGGCTTGCACCGGCTCGGATATGCCCATTCGGCCGAGGTGTGGCTCGATGGCGAACTGGTCGGCGGCGCGTACGGCGTGTCGATCGGCCGCATGTTTTATGGCGAATCGATGTTTGCACGGGTAACCGACGGCTCCAAGATCGCGCTGGCCTACCTGGTGCGCTTGCTGCGCGAGCACGGCGTGCGCATGATCGACTGCCAACAGGAGACCGGCCACCTGGCCTCGCTGGGCGCCGCGCCGATCCCCCGTGCCGCGTTTTTAGCGCATCTGCGCAACACTATTGAATTGCCTCAGATCATGAAGTGGGAACCGATTGCACCGTTGGCTCCATGCGGTTAAGCTTGCAATACAACCCGCGACACGGTTCCGTGTTACACGCTATCATTATTCAAAATACAAACGCCCCGAATCCTGATTGACTCGGGACCTCCACTAGGACCGGCATGACGCACCTGAACGAACTGCCTTTTGCTACGCTGCAGTTTTATACTACCGCTCCTTACCCGTGCTCGTACCTCGACGGGCGCCAGGCGCGCTCGCAGGTCGCCACCCCTTCGCACCTGATCAATGCCGACGTGTACTCGGAGCTGGTGAAAAACGGCTTTCGCCGCAGCGGCATTTTTACCTACCGCCCGTATTGCGACGGTTGCCAGGCCTGCATCCCGGTGCGCGTGGTGGTCGACGACTTTACCGCCAGCCGCGGCCAGCGCCGCGCGTGGGCGCGCCATGGCGACCTGATCGCGGGCGTGGCCACGCTGTCGTTCTCCGACGAGCACTACGATCTCTACCTGCGCTACCAGAGCAAGCGCCACGCGGGCGGCGGCATGGACCAGGACAGCCGCGACCAGTACGCCCAGTTCCTGCTGCAAAGCCGGGTCAACACGCGGCTCGTGGAGTTCCGCGAACCGGGCGGCATGCTGCGCATGGTCAGCATCATCGACGTGCTGTCCGACGGCCTGTCGTCGGTATACACCTTCTTCGATCCCGACGTGGAAGGCGCCTCGTTCGGCACCTTCAACATCCTGTGGCAGATTGCCCAGGCGCGCGAGCTCAAGCTGCCATACGTCTACCTCGGCTACTGGATCAAGGAAAGCCAGAAGATGTCCTATAAAACCAACTTCAAACCGCTGGAGGCGCGCATCAAAGGCGTATGGAGCGTTCTCGGCGCCTGATAAAATGGGAGGCAATACCATCCAGAGCCTCCACATGTCCCAACACTTCCCGTATTCCCTGGCCCGTCCGCTGCTGTTTTCGATGGACGCCGAACAAGCCCACCACTTCACCCTGCCCGCGCTCAAGCGCGCCGCCGCCCTGGGCCTGACCAGGCTGATCAAACAACCGGCCGCCGATCCGCGCACCGTGATGGGCATCACGTTCAAGAATCCGGTGGGCCTGGCCGCTGGCCTCGACAAGGACGGCGCGTACATTGATGCGCTGGCCGACCTCGGTTTCGGTTCAATTGAAGTGGGGACCGTGACGCCGCGCGCCCAGGCCGGCAATCCCAAGCCGCGCATGTTCCGCCTGCCCGAGGCGCACGCCATCATCAACCGCATGGGTTTTAATAATGGCGGCGTCGACGCCTTCGTGGCCAACGTGCAGTCGTCGCGCTTTTACCAGGACAAGGCCGGCGTGCTGGGCCTGAACATCGGCAAAAATGCCGACACCCCGATCGAGCGCGCGACCGACGACTACCTGCACTGCCTGGAAAAAGTGTATCCGTACGCCAGCTACGTGACGGTCAATATCTCGTCGCCCAACACCAAGAATCTGCGCCAGCTGCAGGGCGGCTCGGAACTCGACGGCCTGCTCGGTACGCTGAAGGAAGCGCAGCTGCGCCTGGCCGACCAGCACCAGCGCTACGTGCCGCTGGCGCTCAAGATCGCGCCCGACATGGACGGCGACCAGGTCAAGAACATTGCCGATGCGCTCATGCGGCACAAGATCGATGGCGTGATCGCCACCAACACCACCCTGAGCCGCGACGCGGTGACCGGCATGCGCCACGGCGCCGAAGCGGGCGGCCTGTCGGGCGCGCCCGTGTTCGCGCTGTCCAACACCGTGATCAAGCTGCTCAAGGCCGAACTGGGCGATGCGCTGCCGATCATCGGCGTGGGCGGCATCATGCGCGGGCAGGATGCCAAGGTCAAGATGGACTGCGGCGCGCAACTGGTGCAACTGTATAGCGGTTTAATCTACGCCGGTCCGGCGCTGGTGCGCGATTGCGCCGACGCCATCCGCAGCAAATAAGGCAGCACATGGACAAGACCATACTGGGCACGAGCGGCCTGAACGTATCTAAAATCTGCCTGGGCACCATGACCTTCGGCGAACAGAATTCCGAGGCGGACGCCCACAGCCAGCTCGACTATGCTTTCGAGCGCGGCATCAATTTCATCGACACGGCCGAGATGTACCCGGTGATGCCGCGTGCCGACACCCAGGGCGCGACCGAGCGCCACATCGGCAGCTGGCTGAAAAAGACCGGCCTGCGCAACCAGGTCGTGCTGGCCACCAAGGCCGCCGGTCCCAACGCCAACCTGACCTGGGTGCGCGGCGGCAAGCAGAACCTGGACGCCGCCAACCTGCGCGCGGCCGTCGAGACCAGCCTGCAGCGGCTGCAGACCGACCATATCGATCTCTACCAGTTGCACTGGCCCAGCCGCAACGTGCCCGTGTTCGGCAACAGCGTGTTCGATCCCGGGCAGGAGCGCGACTGCATCGCCATCGACGACACGCTGGCCGCGCTGGGCGACCTGGTCAAGGAAGGCAAGATCGGGGCCATCGGCGTATCGAACGAATCGTGCTGGGGCGTGAGCGAATTCATCAAGCAGTCGGAACTGAAAGGCTTGCCGCGCATCGCCAGCATCCAGAACCTGTACAACCTGACCGCGCGCCACTACGAGACCAGCCTCTTGGACGAGACGTGCTTCCGCGAAAACGTGGGGCTGCTGGCCTACAGCCCGCTGGCGTTCGGCCAGTTGACGGGCAAATACCACGACGACCCGCAAGCGCACGGCCGCCTGACCATCTTCCCGCCCACCTGGAGCCCGCGCTACCTTCGCCCCAACGTGCTGGAAGCGGTGGCGCAGTACACCAAGCTGGCGCGCGCGAACGGCTTGACGCCGACCCAGCTGGCGCTGGCGTGGTGCTACTCGCGCTGGTTCGTCGCGTCCACCATCATCGGCGCCACCACCTTGGCGCAGCTCAAGGAAAACATCGATGCGTACGACGTCAAGCTGTCGCCGGACGTGATCGATCAGGTGAACGCGATCCACGCGCGCATCACCAACCCCGGGCAGTAACCCCTCTATCCCGCCAACCGTACGCGGCGGCTGCCGCCCGGCGGTGCGGGTGTCAGTCCGCACCGCCGTTCAGCGCCGCATCGATGTCGGCCCGCTTCAGGTCCGGCGCGAACTGCAGGATGAAATCGTACGCATACGAGCGCAGGTAAGCGCCGCGCCGCACCGCCAGGCGCGTGGTGTTGGAGGCGAACAGGTGCGACGCCT
>JBEVMD010000022.1:0-2992 GCA_040508835.1 Duganella sp.
ATATTTTTTGTATTCGCCCCAGGTGGTGGCGGCAATGGTGCGCAGTTCGCCGCGCGCCAGCGCCGGCTTCAGGAGATTGGCGGCGTCGTTCTGGCCGGCCGTGCCGCCCGCACCGATCATGGTGTGGGCTTCGTCGATGAACAGGATGATGGCATGCGGGCTTTTCTTGACTTCGTCGATGACGTTTTTCAGGCGGTTTTCAAATTCGCCCTTCACGCTGGCGCCCGCTTGCAGCAGGCCCATGTCCAGCGTGTGGATTTCCACGCCCTTGAGCACGTCCGGCACGTCGTCCTGGGCGATGCGCAGCGCCAGGCCTTCCACCACGGCCGTCTTGCCCACGCCCGCTTCGCCGGTCAGGATCGGGTTGTTCTGGCGGCGGCGCATCAGGATGTCCACGGCCTGGCGGATTTCCATGTCGCGCCCGATCACGGGGTCGACCTTGCCGTCGCGCGCGCGCTGGGTCAGGTTGGTGGTGAACTGGTCGAGCGCAGGCGTCTTGCCGCCCGCCTGGCCGGCCAGCTCGCCCACCGGGTCGGCGCCCTGGTCCGGCGCGGGCGCGCCGCCGGCAGTGGCCACGGGCGACGCTTCCTGCGAACCGGCCGTCAGTTCCACCAGCTTGTGCTTGATGTCGTCCACGTTGAACTGGTTGAACAGGCGCGAGCTGCGATAGGCCAGCTGCGACAGTTCGCTGTCGGTGAGCAGCGCCTGCAGCAGGTGGCCGCTGCGGATGCTGGCCTGGCGGCCGGCCTGGATGTCGAGCGACGCGATCAGCCAGGCGTTTTCGAACAGCTTGGGCAGGCGTGCGGAAAACACGGGGGTGCGGGTGTTGCCGGCTTTCAGGCGCGCCACTTCCGCCTGCAGGTCGGCTTCGAGCATCTGCACGCTGATGCCGCTGTGGCGGGCCAGGATCACGAAGTCGCTCTTGGGCTGCTCGAGCAGCGCCAGGAACAGGTGTTCGATGTCCACCTCGAACTGGCCGAGGCTTACGCAAATGCTGGCTGCGCGCGTGGCGGCGGTGCGGCTGGTATCGTTCAGCTTGCCGATCAGCGTCTTCAGGTTAATGCTCATTGGGCGGTTTTCCTTGTTCGATGGGTTGCGATAGAAGTGGTTGGTAGGATGGTGCGGCGCTACACCGTGTGCAGCTCGTAGCAGACGTCGGCGCGGTCGCGGCGCTCGTCGCCGGTAATCAAAAAACTGTCCCAGCCGAGCCGGCCGCCGGCGCGCGGTTCGTGCAGGGTCACGCCCTCCACGTCTTGCGCCCGCAGCACCAGTTGCACCTCGTATTCGAGGCACAGCCCGGTGAACATGGTGAGCATTTTTTCCAGCGCCCGCGCCGCCACGCCGCCGGGCAGGAAGGCGTCGTACATGGCGCGCGGCAGCGGCCCCACGGTGAGCCGCAGGCGCAGGTCGCGCTGCCATACGCGCTGGCCCACCAGCGCGGTGGCGCCCAGCTGGGTATTGTCGCCGCCCAGGATGGTCTGTTGCGCCAGCGGCACGTCGTACCAGGCGCCGATGAACTGGGTGACGGCCACGCGCTGGCCGAAGTATTCGCTCAGCACCAGGCCAAGCGAGGCGGCCGACGCCGGCCGGTGGCGCATGGCCGTGGCAAAGTAGCCGACCGATTCGTCCAGCACGCCCTTGCCGTGGTCGGACAGGCGGTGCGTGAGCGACGGATAACCGACGCCGGCCAGCGACAGCAGCAGCGGCAAGAAACGGTCCTCGCCGTCGACCTGGTACTTCAGTTCGAGCCGGTACTTGCGCCACGCTTCATAGAACAGCGCCAGCGCCCGGTTGGAAAACGTGTCGAGAAAGGCGCGCGGGCCATCGTCCTTGTCGTACAGGGCGTGCGCGGCCACGCGCTCCGTGTAGTGCGCGGGCAGCGCGCCGGCCGTGCCGAGAAAACCCATGAACGCGGGCGTGATGCGCACATAGCGCAACTCGCCCTTGGCCAGCGCGGCGCCGAGCGCAGCGCCGTCGCGGGCAATCGCGCGCGGCTCGGGCTCCAGGGCTTCGAGCTGGCTGGCCGGAAAATTGAGCGACAGCGAATTCTGGAAGCGCAGGTAGCCGCTGACCGCGTGCTGGTGCGGCAAGCCGTTGCGCTTGAGCCAGAGCTCGAGCATGCGCACCGCCTGGAAGAACTGGAAACGGTACGGCTGCGCGAACAGGCGCTCGATTACACTAGGTTCAAATCGCCGCTTCGTGGTGTGCATCGCCACAGCTCCTCTCCGGTTTTTTTGGCGACGATCACCAGTTGCGTAAAACTGTTGGCATGCACGTACAGGCCCAGGAAACGTTCGATCAGGTGGGCAAACGCGTGGATGCCGCTGCCGACAAAGGCCTCCTCGTCGATCGTGAGCCGCACTTCGATGCCGCGCACCAGGCACGCAAACGGATTGCCGGGCAGCCAGGCATTGGCCGCCTTGCTGTCGATGGCGCAGATGCCGCGGATCTGGCGCTGCGAAATTGGCGAGCGCGGCAAGTCGTACAGCGTGAGCATCTCCTGGAATGCCTCCACCCCGCTGCCGGCCAGCGACAGGTGGTTGAGCGACAGGTGCGAAATCAAACGCCAGTGGGCGCCGCGGCCACGCTCGAACCGGTGCGAGGCCGTGGGCCGGCGCAGGAACGTGATGCTGCGCACGCTCGAACCGCCTTCCAGGAACAGGTCGCCGCCGCGCATGCCGTACGTGAGCGCGGCCGGCAGGTCGCGGTTGGTGCAGGTCAGCTCCAGGCTCAAAGTGTCGGTCTCGATGGCAGCCGGGTCGAAGTCGATGTCGACGATGGAAATCTCGGTCTCGTAACCGGGGCTTTTGAGCGCCACCACCTCGTCGCGCCGCATGACCCAATAGTGGCCCTGCTTTTCCGGCGTCTCGCCGTGACGCAGCGAATAGAACGGCCGGAACTCCACCACCGACTCGCCCTGCGGCGTTTGCCGCACCAGCTTGACGGCGTCGATCGACTGCACCTCGAACGCGTACGCGCGGCGGGCATCGGC
>JBEVMD010000035.1:0-7593 GCA_040508835.1 Duganella sp.
TGCGCCTTGGCCAGCGCGAGCTGGTCGTCGTCGGCACGAATGGCGGCCACCGCATTGGACACGGCGTTGATGACGGGATTGGGTTCGCCGTCGTCGCGGCGGGTGTCGTTGGCGTACTTGCTCATGGGGTCTCCATGTGATGGTGGATGGGGTGAAACAAACAAGGCCTGAAGCGGCGCGGGCAGCAGCGTCAGCGCTTGCCTGGCAGCGGCTGGTCGTTGGCGGGGTATTCGCCCGATGGCTGCTGCGGGTCGGCATCCCGCTTTCCTGCGTCGGGGCTGTTGGGCCGCACGTCGGCGGCCTTTTGGCCGGGCGCGCCATTGCCCACCGTGCGGGTGGTGTCGGGCGAAGGCCGATCACCATCCTTGCGCGGGATGCCGTCGGGCGAGTCGATCTGATTGGTCATGGAAACGCTCCTTTGGAGACTGTGAAACCACAGATTCCAGCGGAACGATCACCACCCCTGTAGGACGGCCACGCACTTACGGTCTGAAAGACATTCAGGCGGGACGCATGACCTTGTCCGGGGTGAACGGCGTGTCGCGCACGCGCCGCCCGATCGCGTGATAGATGGCGTTGCTGATGGCTGCGGCCACGCCCACCTGGCCGATTTCGCCCACGCCCTTGGCGCCGATGCGGCTGACGATGCGGTCGTCTTCTTTCACGAAAATGACGTCGATGTCGTGGATGTCGGCGTTGACCGACACGTGGTACTCGGACAGGTTGTGGTTCATGAAGCGTCCCAGGCGATGGTCGCAGTGGGTCTCCTCGTGCAGCGCCTGGCCGATGCCCCACACCACGCCGCCGATGATCTGGCTGCGCGCCGTCTTGGCGTTGATGATGCGCCCCGCCGCAATCGCGCTCACCACGCGTGTCACGCGCACGGTGCCGAACTCCGGGTCCACCCGCACTTCCACGAACACCGCCGAGTGGGTGGCGCGCTGGTACTTCATCTGCTTGAGCATATTGGGCAGCATCAGGTACTTTTCTTCCAGCGGCTCGGTCACGCCGGCCAGCACCTGCGACAGCGCCACGCCCGAACCGCGCTGGTTGCGCAGCCGCACCTGGCCGTCGGCAAATTCCACGTCGTCGAAGCGCACCTTGGCCAGCGGCGAATCGGGCAAGTCCTTGGCCAGCTTGAACAGGCGCTTTTGCAGCTTCTCGCACACGCCCGCAACGGCCGAACCGACGGTGGCCACGTGGGATGAGCCGCCTTCGATCGGCGCCACCGGCAGCGTGGAGTCGCCGAGCTGGAACTTCACTTTTTCCAGCGGCAGGCCCATGGCCTCGGCAGCGATCATGCTCATCGCGGTGTACGTGCCGGTGCCGATGTCGGTGGCCGCGCTGCTCACGACCAGGCTGCCGTCGGGGTGCAGCACGGCGCTGGCGCGGGCGAACATCTGCATGGCATCCCACATGCCGGTGGCCATGCCCCAGCCGATCAGCTCACGGCCTTCGCGCATGGTGCCCGGCTCCAGCGGACGCTGGTCCCAGCCGAAGCGCGCCGCGCCCTGCAGATAGCATTCGCGCAGCTCCTTGGTGGAATACGGCAGCCCGTGGGTGGGGTCGATTTCCGCGTAGTTTTTCAGGCGCAGCGCCAGCGGGTCCATCTTGAGCTGGTACGACAGTTCGTCCATCGCCACTTCCAGCGCGTGCACGCCGTGGGCGGCGCCCGGCGCACGCATGTCCATCGGGCTGGCGTGGTCGAGGTCCACCACCTTGTACCCGAGGCGGATATGCTCGCACGCATACAGTTCGCCCGACCAGTTGACGACCACCTCGACGTAGTCCTCATAGCGCGACGTTTCGGCCACCGCTTCGTGGACGATGGACGTGAGCGTGCCGTCGGCTTCGGCCGACAGCTTGATGCGCTGCTGGGTTTCCGGACGGTGGCCGAACGTGAACATCTGCTGGCGCGTGAGCACCACGCGCACCGAGCGTTCCAGCTTGAGCGCGGCCATCACGGCCAGCGGCAGCTGGTACTGCGGACGCAGGCCGGAACCGAACGCGCCGCCCACGTACGGGTTGCGCACGGTGACCTTGTCGTTCGACAGTCCGAACACGTGCGACACGTACCAGCGGCTGTTCTGCGAGCTCTGGGTTTTATCGTAGATGGTGAAATGGCCGTCGTCGTCGCGGATCACGGTGGTGGCGAACATTTCGAGCGGGTTGTGGTGCTCCACGCCGCTGTAGTATTCGCCCTCGATGCGCACGGGCGATTTTTCCCACATCTCGTCGGGATGGCCCTTGACGTCGGGCGGCGGCGTGTAGCCGGCCTTGAGACGACTGGGTTTGTACGCGCGTTCGACGTTATCGAGCAGGTAAGTCTGGTGCGGCTCCTCGTCGTAATCGACACGCACCAGCGACGCCGCATAGCGCGCCGCCTCGAAGGTGTCGGCCACCACCAGCGCCACCGGCTGGCCGCTGTAATGGACTTCGTTGTCGTACAGCGGCCGGTAAGGCGAGCCGCCGGGCGCGGTCATGTCCTTGTAAAAGATGTCGAACGAGCGGATCTTGGGACGGTTCTCGTGCCAGATCACGTCCACCACGCCCGGCACGCCGAGGGCGGCCGACGGATCGATGGTCTTGATATGGCCGCGGGCGATGGCGCCGCTGACCACCACGCCGTACAGCAGGCCGGAATCCTGCGCAGCGGGTGTGCCGCCGCCAGCCAGGTCCGGCACATATTCGGCAGCATAACGGGCCTGGCCCGTGACCTTGTCGCGGCCATCGACGCGCGAGACGGCGTCGCCGATTTGTACGGTGCCCGTACCGGGCACGGCGCCCGGGGTACGCAGTTCAGCTATGAGATCGGTCACGTTGGCTCCTGGTCCAGGCTATCGCCCGTATATTCTTCGGTGTTGTCATGGGTGCCCTCGACGGCCTGCGTGAGGGCGCGCACCACGGCGCGGTGCGCCATGGTGATCTTGAAGTCGTTCTGGCCCTGCCCTTGCGCGCCGGCCAATAAAATCTGCGCCGCTTCGGCAAACGCCACGGCGTCGACCTGGCGGCCGATCAGGGCCGCTTCCGCTGCCGGCACGCGCCACGGCTTGTGCGCCACGCTGCCCAGCACCAGGCGCGCATCGCGCACCAGGCCGTCCTCGCCCACGTCCAGCATGGCCGCCACCGACACCAGCGCGAACGCATACGAGGCGCGGTCGCGGATTTTCAGGTAGGACGAATGGGCCGCAAACTGCTGCGCGGGCGGCAGCTCGATATAGGTGATCAATTCGCCGGCGGCCAGCACCGTGTCCTGCTCAGGATGCTCGCCGGGCAGGCGGTGGAAGTCGCCGAAGGCGATCTGCCGCTCGCCGGCGGCCGAGCGCACGTGCACCACGGCGCCCAGCGCGGCGAGCGCCACGCACATGTCCGACGGATGCGTGGCGATGCAATGGTCGCTGGCGCCCAGGATCGCGTGCTGGCGCGTCAGGCCGCCGATGGCCGAACAGCCGGTGCCCGGCGCGCGCTTGTTACACGGGACCATGGCGTCGTAAAAATAGTGGCAGCGCGTGCGCTGCAGCAGGTTGCCGCCGTTGCTGGCCATGTTACGGATTTGCGGTGACGCGCCGGCCAGGATGGCGGCCGTGAGGATCGGGTACTGTTCGCGCACCAGCGGATGGTAGGCGGTATCGGCGTTGCGCGCGGTGGCGCCCAGCCGCAGGCCGCCGTCCGGCGTCGGTGAAATGTCGTCCAGCGGCAGCGCGTTGATGTCCACCAGCTGCGTGGGCGACATCACGCGTTCCTTCATCAGGTCGAGCAGGTTGGTGCCGCCCGCGATGACCTTCGATGGCGTGGCGTTGGCGTCCACGCCTCCATACAGGTGCGCCAGCGCGCCGTCGACGTCGGCGGCCGAGAGGTAGGTGACGGGATTCATGCGGGCACCGTGCCAGGCAGGTAGGGCCGATCGGGATTGTCGCGGTGCTGCTCCAGCCCCATCACCTCGGTGACGGCGGCCACGATGCCGGGATAGGCGCCGCAGCGGCAGACGTTGCCGCTCATGAGCTCACGCACTTCGGCCACCGTATGCGCGTGGCCTTCGTTCATCAGGCCCACGCCGGAACACAGCTGGCCCGAGGTACAGTAACCGCACTGAAAGGCGTCGTTGTCGATGAACGCCTGCTGCAGCGGATGCAGTTGCGATCCCTGCGCCAGACCCTCGACGGTGGTGACCTCCTTACCGTTTTGCATGACGGCCAGCGTCAGGCACGAATTGATGCGACGGCCGCCAACGAGCACGGTGCAGGCGCCGCACTGGCCCTGGTCGCAGCCCTTCTTGGAGCCGGTCAGGCCCGCGTGCTCGCGCAACAGGTCCAGCAGCGTGACCCAGGCTTCGACCTGGAAGTCCTGCTGCCGGCCGTTGATGGTCAGCGATACGGGATAGGTGGTGATGGCAGCGCCGGTCGCGGAAGGCGCCGACGGTGCGTGGTGGGGAGCGTTCATGGGAGGCTTCGCAATGAAAGTGGAGTCGAGCCACTTTAGCGCCCCGGTTTCACGCACAGTGTGGGGCAGCACACATTGCCCCACCTTCGCCCCGTTATTCCACGGCCATCCTGGCCTTGACGTCGCGGCACGACACCTTGTTGCCTTTTTTGAGTTCGGCCGCTTCAATGCGCGCGCAGTCGGAATAGTCGGCCAGCACCACGAACACGTAGCCGACCACGGACAGGGCCACGGCAAGCATGGCGGCGATGATGAACACCTTGGATAACTTCTGGGATGACATGGCGAATACTCTGGAATACCAATGCGGACGGCGATGATACCACGGCCGGCCCGGCCGCCGCCCGCGCCGCATCGTTCAGCCGTCGATGGCGATCACGATCTTGCCCCGCGTGCGGCCGGCCTGCGACAGCGCCAGCGCCGCCCGAATCTGCGCCAGCGGCAGCACCGTTTCCACGTGCGGCGCCAGCTGGCCCGCCTGCACCAGCTGGGCGATGGCGTCGAGCTGCGCCGCGTCGGGCTGGCACTGCACCCGCGCCAGGCCGATGCCCGCGGCTGCGGCGCGCTGGCGGTCGGCGTCGGACACGAACGCTACCGAGGTCACCAGGAAGCCGCCCCGCTTCACTGCGGAAAACGCCCGCGCAAACGCGTCGCCGCCCACGGTGTCGAACACCACGTCCATCGCCATGTCCACCTCCCGCGCCGCCGCCTCGAACGGCTGCGCCGTGTAGTCGATGAAGTCGTCCGCGCCCAGGCCGCGCACGAAGGCCTCGTTGCGGGCAGACGCCATCGCGGTCACGTGCGCGCCGGCCGCCTTGGCCAGCTGGATCGCCAGCGAGCCCACGCCGCCCGAGCCGCCGGTAATCAACAGGCGCTGCCCCCTGGTCAGCCGCGCCAGGCCGAACATGGCCTGCCACGCCGTCAGTCCGCCCAGTGCGACGGCGGCAGCCCCGATGAAATCCAGGCTGGCCGGTTTGCGCGCCAGGTCGGCTGCCGGCGCCACGACGTATTCGGCAAACCCGCCGGCGCGGATGATGCCGTAGACGGCGTCGCCCGGCCTGAACCTGCCGCCACCCTCGTCCCGCCCGCCCCCCCCTGCCGCCCCGCCATCGCTGCCCACCTGCACCACCACGCCGCTGATTTCCCCGCCCAGCGCGATGGGCAATGTCAGGCCCATGCGCTGGCCGGCGCCGTCGCGGATTTTCCAGTCGACCGGGTTGACGCCGGCCGCGTGGATTTTGACGAGCACCTCGCCCGCCTGCGGCGCGGGGCGTTCCACCTGCGCCAGTTGCACCACCTGGTTGTCGCCGTACGTATCGATCATTACTGTTTGCATGTGCCGCTCCTGTTGCTGGGTCTGGGCTTGCCATCATAGAAGAACCGCTTTACGATGTGACGCCAACTTGCATCGCTCACACGCCAACATGCCCCCTTTTACCCTGCACCGCGGCAGCAAGCCGCGCGGCGGCGCCGCTCCGCTGCACAGCCATGAGCAAGCCCAGCTGACCTTTGCCCGATCCGGCATGGTGGAAGTGCACACGGCGGCGGGCCGCTGGCTGGTGCCGTCGCAGCTCGGTGTGTGGGTGCCGGCCGGGGTGCCGCACCGGGTGGAAGTGCTGACGGACGCGGAACTGTGGATGGTCCACTGGGAGCCGGCCGCGGCCCAGGCCTGGGCCCCGGCCACCCGGCTCGACCGGCCATTCGCGCTGCGCGTCACGCCCTTGCTGCGCGCGCTGCTCGATGCCGCTTTTGCCGCCGACGCGGGCCGGCACGGCAGCGCCGACAAGACCGCACTGGCCGTCCGGCTGATGCTGCACGAATTGACCGACACGGCCGATGCGCCCACGTTCCTGCCCCTGCCCACCAGCGCGGTCGGGCTGCGCATTGTCGCGGTTGCCAGCAGCGACGTGCGCAACGAACTGGGCGTGGATGCCATTGCCGCGCGCGCAGCGACGTCCGTGCGCACGATCAGCCGCCTGTTCCTGGCCGAGACGGGCCTGTCGTTCAAGGTGTGGCGGCAGCGGGCGCGCATCGTGCAGGCGATGGACCGCCTGGGCCGGGGCAAAGCCATCGCGCAGGTGGCGAACGAACTCGGGTTCGCCAGCACGGCCTCGTTTTCCGCCGCCTTCCGCCAGGTCACCGCCATGACGCCCACCGCGTTCCTGGGCCAGCCGCCATAAAAAAAGACGCGGCCGGAGCCGCGCCCAATCCCGGTGCCGGGAGGAGATACACATACAGTAAGACGCGCCAGCGCAAACCTTCCGCAGAAAAATTGCGCGCTGCGCCAAACAATCACGTTGCTGAGCGATTGCACGGCGCCGGCACCGGCGCCCCGGCGCCAAAAACAACAACATTGCTCGACAAATTGAGTATTGCGTCCGCCGCTGGCCCGCGCCGATTGCAGTCGCATGCCTTGAGGTAACGTTAGCTGGCCTGCCCCGCGGGCCTACGACAACATTCCTTACGGAGACATTCATGATACGAACATCGGTCTTAACCCTCCTCGTCGCCGCGCTTGCGGCCGGCAACCTCGGCAACGCGGCAGCGGCCGGCAAGCAGATCGAGCGGCTCGATCGCGGCGCCGTGGCCATCAAGTCCGGCAATGGCGTGTTCGTCAGCTGGCGCCAGCTGGCGACCGACGCCGCCGACACCACGTTCAATGTGTACCGCGACGGCCAAAAGCTCAACGGCGCGCCACTCAATGCGCTCAACTACAGCGACGGGAACGGCAGCCCCACCGACCATTACGCGGTGCGCGCGGTGGTGGGCGGCGTCGAACAGGCAGATGCCAGCGCGGGCGCCACCTGGGCCACGCCGTACAAATCGATTCCGGTGCAGACGCCGGCCGGGGGCACCACGCCCGATGGCGTGGCGTACACGTACGAGATCAACGACGGCGCCCCGGCCGACCTGGACGGCGACGGCACGTACGAACTGGTCGTCAAATGGCAGCCGACCAACGCCAAGGATAACTCCCAGTCCGGCTACACGGGCAACACGTATCTGGACGCCTACAAACTCGACGGCACGCGCCTGTGGCGCATCAACCTCGGCAAGAACATCCGCGCGGGCGCCCACTACACCACGTTCCTGGCGTACGATTTCGACGGCGACGGCCTGGCCGAGGTGATGGCCAAGACGGCCGACGGCACG
>JBEVMD010000069.1:0-10441 GCA_040508835.1 Duganella sp.
TGAGCGCAGCTCCGCCGACCGCGCACGCGCCTGCGGCCTGACCCATGCCCAGTTCGACATCATCGCCACGCTCGGTAACACGCCAGGCATGTCGTACAAGGAGCTGGGCGAGAAAACCCTGATCACCAAGGGCACGCTGACCGGCGTGATCGAGCGCCTCGAACAAAAGGGGCTGGTCGAACGCGCACGCAGCGACTGCGACAAGCGCTCGTTCTTCGTGCGGCTGACGGCCGCCGGCGAAGCGACCTTTCATACGGCGTTTCCGGCGATACTGTCGATGGGCCGGCACATGTTTGCCGATTACAGCGACGACGACTATGCGGCCCTTGAAAAAAATCTCGCCAGGCTTAAGAATGCCATCATGGCCGGCGCCCGACCTGCGGCGCCCACTTCGGACTCAACCAAGTAAATCATTTGAAAACTTCTCTGATAGATGGCGTCAAGCCTGCGAAATTCGACAAACACATAATCGGCAACCTGCTGCTCAACGTTGCGCCCGAGGACGAAGTGCGGCTGGAAAAGCTGCTGATCGGCGTGCGCAATGAAGATGGCGAAATCTTCCGCCTGATCGGCGCAACCAAGCCCAACAGCTACATGAACGCGGTCGAAGAACTGGAAGACCTGGGCCTGGTGGACGAGCTCAAAGGCATGGACAATACCGACGGCTACGACGCTATCTTCAGCGAAGAGTAAGCCGGCCGCCGCGATGGCGGCGCCAGAGCGCAGCGGTCTGGCCCTGGCGCAGCGGTCTGGCCCTGGCGCCGCGCGATATGGTGCCGTCCCGGGCCGCGCACTGCGGCTTTCCGGGACCGCTTGAAAAGTTTTTAACGAAAAAGTTCTACGGAGCAATATTGCGCGTATAATTTTTGGCATGGACAGACTCGACGCCTTTACCGCCATTGCTGCGCAAGCGAGCCGCGGCGAACTCAATTTCCCCTCCAACGTCAACGCGACGCTGCGGCTGCAGCAGTTGCTGAACGATCCCGACTGCCATGTGGAATCGGCTGCCAAGCTGATACAGGCAAACCCGCTGCTGGCCGCACGCACCGTTGCAATTGCCAACTCGGTGGCCTACAACCGCTCGGGCAGTGACATCACCAGCGTGCGCTCCGCCGTGCAGCGCCTGGGCGTGCGCACGCTGCAATCGCTGGTAGCGGCGCTGATCGTGCGCCAGATCGGCAGCGAAATCACCAATCCTCTGCTCAGGCAGAAGGTCGACCAGCTGTGGGAGCACACGGCCCACGTGGCCGCACTGGCGCAGGTGATCGCGCGCCGCGTCACCCACCTCGATTCCGAAACGGCCCTGTTTGCCGGCATCATGCACGAAGTGGCAGGCTTTTACATGCTGTCGTGCGCCGGCGACTACCCGGAGATCATGGACGGCGAGCCGGAAGACTGGGTGGACCATGGCGAAATCGAGATCGGCCGTGGCGTCCTCAAGCGCCTGGGCGTGCCGGAAGGCGTGTTTCAGGGCATCGAGGCGATGTGGGTCGGCTTGCGCGCGCTGCCGCCGGAAACCCTGGGCGACACCCTGCTGCTGGCTAACGACCTGTCACCGGTGCTCTCGCCCTTGTATGAACCGACCACGCTCAGCACCGAACGCAGTGCGCGCAGCATCGATTTCCTGATGGGCGAAGGATCGCTGCACGACGTCATGCTGGAATCGGCCGAGGAAGTGCGCTCGCTGTACACCGTGTTGATGATGTAGGGCAGATATCTTCCGCTCGAGAGCGGAGAATAAAAAAAAGCCCGCTCGAAAGCGGGCAAAGTCCAAAACTAGGGATCTCCTCCAGAGGAGATGACTCAATAATATATTCCCATACGAAAACGTTCTGTGCGACATCTAACATAGCGCAAAAAACATTTACGTTAACAGGAAATTGCGCAAAGTTCCCGGCAAATCGGCCGCTTCCGGCGTCTCATCCTTGAGCGCCACGCCCGATAACGCGCGCCGGCGCGCTTCCGTCAGCAGGTACAGCAACTTGCTGGCCGCCTCCGGATAGCGCAGCCCGGCGGGCCGCACGTTCGAAATGCAGTTGCGGCTGGCGTCGCTCAATCCCGCTTGCGGCGCCCAGGTCAGGTACAGGCCCATGCTGTCAGGCGAACTCAGTCCCGGCCGCTCGCCGATCAGCACCAGCACCATGCGCGCACCCAGCAACGCCCCGACTTCGTCGCCCACGGCCACCCGGCCCTGGCGCACGTTGGCCATCGGCGCCAGCGTCCACGACTGCGCAACCAGCTCGGGCAGCAGCGCCTGCAGGAACGGCACGGCGTTCTGTTCGATGGCCAGCGCCGACAGGCCGTCGGCAATCACGATGGCCAGGTCGTACTTCCCGGCGTGCGCGGCAAGCAGCGTGCGTGCGTCGTCGTCGAGCCTGCGGCCCAGGTCCGGCCGTTGCAGATAGGCCGCGCGGTTGCCGGCTGCGCTGTGCAGCTGCAGGCAAGGCGCACCGATGGACGTCTCCCCCGCCGCCAGCAGCTGCGCCGCCAGCGCCTCGTGGTCGAGCGCGCGGTGCACGGCATCGCGCGCCTGCGCATGCGCCAGTTGAAACGCCAGTTGCGGCGCGGTGGGCTGGCTCACGCCGCTGCGACCGAGCGCGATGCGCGCAGCCGTAAAACGCTGCAGCGCCTGCCACGGGTTGGCCGTCACCAGTCCATGGTCGTCAAGCTCGTCCGTCATGCAGACCCCAGGCTGGCCAGCGCGCGCTGGAACGATGGCGGCAGCGCCGGCCCCAGCGTGGCGCGTTCATCGTCGGTGAAAATCTCCATGGTGCGCAGCCACGCTTCGAACTCGGGCGCCGGCTGCAAGCCCAGCACGCGCCGGGCATACAGCGCATCGTGGAACGACGTGGTCTGATAGTTGAGCATGATGTCGTCCGAGCCGGGAATGCCCATCACGAACGCGCAGCCGGCTGCGCCCAGCATGGTCATCAACACGTCCAAGTAGTACAGGTCGGCCGCGGCGTGGTTTGTGTAGCAAACGTCGCAACCCAAGGGCAGGCCCCACAGCTGTGCGCAGAAATGGTCTTCCAGCCCGGCGCGCACGATCTGCTTGCCGTCGTACAGGTATTCGGGACCGATGAAGCCCACCACCGAATTGACCAGCAACGGTTTGAATTTACGGGCCACCGCGTACGCGCGCGCCTCGCACGTCTGCTGGTCGACGCCGTGGTGGGCGTTGGCGGACAGGGCGCTGCCCTGCCCCGTTTCAAAATACATGACGTTGTTGCCGACCGTGCCGCGCCCCAGCGCCAGCGCGGCCGCCTGCGCTTCGGCCAGCAGCGCCAGGTCGATGCCGAAGCCGGCGTTGGCGGCCTCGGTGCCGGCAATCGACTGGAACACCAGGTCCACGGGCGCGCCGCGCTCGATGGCGGCCAGCGTGTTGGTGACGTGGGTGAGCACGCACGACTGGGTGGGGATTTCGTAGCGGGCAATGATCTCGTCCAGCATGGACACCAGCCTGATCACCTGCGGCACGTTGTCGGTGGCGGGGTTGATGCCGATCACGGCGTCGCCGCTGCCGTACAGCAGGCCGTCGAGCATGCTGGCGGCAATGCCGGTGGCGTCGTCGGTCGGGTGGTTCGGTTGCAGCCGGGTGGCCATGCGGCCGGCCAGGCCGATGGTGTTGCGAAAGCGCGTGACCACGCGGCATTTGCGCGCCACCAGCACCAGGTCCTGGATGCGCATGATTTTCGAGACGGCTGCCGCCATCTCGGGGGTGATGCCGGGCGCCACGGCCGACAGCGCGGCCTCGTCGGCCGCATCGCCCAGCAGCCAGTTGCGCAGGTCGCCCACCGTCAAATGCGCGATGGGGGCGAACGCCGCGCGGTCGTGGTCGTCGACGATCAGGCGCGTGACTTCGTCCGTTTCGTACGGGATCACCAGCTGGTTGAGGAACACGGTCAATGGCAGATCGGCCAGCGCCATTTGCGCGGCCACGCGTTCTTCCGCGCTGCCAGCTGCGAGCTCGGCCAGGTGATCGCCCGAGCGCGCGGGCGACGCCTTGGCCATCAAGTCCTTGAGGTCGCGAAACTGGTATGTCCTGCTGCCCACCGCGTGCGCAAAGCTGCCCATTGCCGCCGTCTCCCGTGTCGTCTACGTCCGATGGTACCGCACCTCGTCAACGCATGTCGTCGCCGGCGTCTCCGGTGCGGCTGCTGGCCGTGGCCAGGAAAAAAGCGTAGCCGACCACCAGAAAGCCGGCAAACACGCTGAAGATCAACGGGTTGTAATAAATCATGGTCACCAGGCAGATTACGGCGCCTGCCAGGGCGATGGCGGGAAACACGGGATAGCACGGCGCGCGGAACGGCCGCACCATGTGCGGCTCGCTGCGCCGCAGCTTGAACAGGCTGAGCATGCTGACGATGTACATGGTGATCGCGCCGAACACGGACATGGTGACGATGCTGGCGGTCAGCGTCATGCCGCCCACCTTGATCAGCTCGTCGCTGAAGATGGCGGCAATGCCCACCACGCCGCCGGCAATAATCGCCCGGTGCGGCGTGTGGAAGCGCGGATGCACCTTGGCCAGGAACGGCGGCAGGTAGGCCTCGCGCGCCAGCGCATAGATCTGCCGCGAGTAGCCGAGGATGATGCCGTGGAACGACGCGATCAGCCCGAACAGCCCGAGGAAGATCAGCATGTGCAGCCAGCCGCTGTGCTCTCCGACCACGGTTTTCATGGCCTGCGGCAGCGGGTCGTTGATGTTGGACAGCCGGGTCCAGTCGCCGGTGCCGCCCGCAAACACCATCACGCCCACGGCCAGCAGCACCAGTGTGACGATGCCGCTGATGTAGGCAATGGGAATCGAGCGCTTCGGGTCTTTCGCTTCCTCGGCAGCCATGGCCACGCCCTCGATGGCCAGGAAAAACCAGATGGCAAACGGGATCGCTGCAAAAATGCCGGGCACGGCAGCCAGGCTGAAGTCGTCCTGCCCCGCCCAGCCGCCTTTGGTGAAATGGGCGATGGAAAAACCGGGCGCCACCACGCCCATGAATACCAGCAGCTCGAAAATTGCCAGCAGCGCCATCAGCAGCTCGAACGTGGCGGCCACCTGCACGCCCACGATATTGAGCGTCATGAACACGACATAGGCGGCCACGGCCGCCAGCTTGGGGTCGATCTGGGCAAACTGCACATTGAGGTAGGCGCCGATGGCCAGCGCAATGGCGGGCGGCGCAAACACGAACTCGATCAGGGTGGCGGCGCCGGCCAGGTAGCCGCCGGTGGGGCCAAAGGCGCGGCGGCTGTAGGCGAACGGCCCCCCCGCATCGGGGATCGAGGTGGTCAGCTCGGTAAAGCTGAAGATGAAGGTGGTGTACATCAGCGCGATGAACAGCGCGGTGACGGTAAATCCCAGGGTGCCGGCCGAGGCCCAGCCGTAACTCCAGCCGAAATATTCGCCGGAGATCACCAGCCCCACGGCGATGCCCCACAACTGAAAAGTGCCCAGCGTCTGCCTGAGTGCCGGAGCGCTGCCTGCCTGTTTCGGTTTCATCGTCTGCCTCCCCTGAGAGTGTTGACGATGATGCAAGCAGCGTGCCAGTGTCGGCCGGGGCCGCCGCACTGGCGCCAGCCGGGGCGGGCATGGATCAAGCACACGTGCCGCACCAGCGCGGAGCAGCGGCGCACCTGATGAGGCCAGGCGCCGCACTGGTGCGACCAGCTTACTTGCTGTCGAGCTCCTGCACGTGGCTGGGCCGCACCACCGGTTTCGGCAGCGTGCCTTCGCGGCCAGGGGCAAACGCGGCCGCCGTCAGCGGTTTCACGGGGATGGCGATCTTGCGCACCTTGGCCACTTCCCTGGCCGTGGTTTCGCCGCCGCGGTTGCCCCAGCTGGTCTGGATGAAGTTGACGACATCGGCCACCTGCTGGTCGTTGAGCTCCTTGGCATACGGCGCCATGGTCAACGCCGACGGCGCCGTGTTGGTCGACGGCACGGCGCCACCGGACAGGACGATGTTGATGGCCGACGTGGCATCCCTGGTCTGCAGCACGGCGTTACCGGCCAGCGCCGGGAATGCCTTGTTGTAACCGAGGCCGTCCGAGCGGTGGCAGCCGGCGCACTTGTTCAGATAAATCAGCGCGCCGCCCGAGGCCGGCTTGCCATTGAACAGTTGCTGGGCCACGGTCGCATCGGCCACGAACGGCTGGGCGTTGTTACTGGCCGGTAGCGATTTCAGGTACACGGCCATGCTGGTCAGGTCGGCGTCGCTCAGGTACTGGGTGGAATGCGCAACCACGTCGTTCATGGCGCCAAACGATGCCGTGTGGCCGTTGCGGCCCTGCTTGAGGAAGTCGACGATGTCGGCCGTGCTCCAGCGCGCCAGTCCGCCGCCGTGTTCGTTACGCAGCGACGGCACGTTCCAGCCATCGATCACTTGCCCGCCGGCCAGGAAGTCGGCATTGCCCTTGCCATTGCTGGTGGCCGTCAGCGATTTTTCCTGCATCGCCACGCCGCGCGCCGTGTGGCAGGCGCCGCAGTGCCCGAGGCCTTCGACCAGATAGGCGCCGCGCAGGATTTGCGCGTTGGCCACGTTGGCTGCCGGCGGCTGGAACGGTTCCGGCTTCGGTGCAAATGCCCAGCGCCAGATCGCCAGCGGGAAGCGCATCGACAGCGGCCACACGATGTCCGACTTGCGGCTTGGCGTGGGGTCCGGCTTGACGCCGTGCATGAAGTACGCGTACAGCGCCTGCATGTCGGCCTGGCTCAGGCGCGAGTACGACGGATACGGCATGGCCGGATACACGGTGTAACCGGCCTTGGTGACGCCGGTGCGCATCAGCTTGTCGAAGTCGGCAAAGCTCCAGTCGCCGATCCCCGCCTTTTTATCGGGCGTGATGTTGGACGAATAGATCTTGCCGATCGGCGTCGCCATGCTCAGGCCGCCAGCAAACGGCTTGCCGTTGGCAACGCTATGGCAGGCAAAGCAGTCGCCGGCGCGGGCCAGGTATTCGCCTTGTTTGATCAAGGTTTGATCCGGCGCGGCCGGCCCTGCGGCCCAGCTGACAGACGCCACCGACAGGCCCAGCAAGGCCAAAAATGTATGTATTTTCTTCATGGGTGGACTCAGACGGCAACCAGTGGACGGGGATCTTTCAGGTACTGCTCGCGGATGGCCTTGGCCGACCAGTAAGTCAGCGCAGCAGCCAGGCCGGTCGGGTTGTAACCGATGCCGGTGGCAAACACGCTGGAGCCCACGGCAAACACGTTGTACACATCCCAGCTTTGCAGGTAACGGTTCAGTACGCTGGTCCGGGGATCGGTGCCCATGGCAGTGCCGCCGGCCCAGTGCGTGGTCTGGTAGTTGCGCAAGTCGAGGTGGTCGCCGAAGTTTTTCACCGACACGTGGATCGATTTCGGATTCATGGCCTTGGCCACGGCCAGCATCTTGTCCGTCACGTAACGGCTCATCTTGATGTCGTTGTCCTTCCAGTCGAAGGTAAAGCGCAGCAGCTTCTGGCCGAACTGGTCGGTGTAGGTGGGGTCGAGGTCGACATAGCAGTCGCGGTACACCATGTTGGCGCCGTGCACGTCGAACGACACGGTATTGGTGTAGTTGTCCTTGACCGCCTTTTTCCAGTTGGCGCCCCACGCGGGCGTGCCGTCCGGCACCGGGATGCCGGCAATCGGCTTGACGCCGGCCGGGTTGCACCAGGCGGGCGAACCGCCCACAAAACCCAGCGGACCATGGTCGAAGTGGTCGCCGTTGTAGTCGTCCACTGCCACGCCGTTGCCGCCGGAACCGATGAACGGGTTGGTGTTCTTGTCCGGATCGAAAAACATCTGCACGGTGGACATGGTTTGATAGGCGATATTGCGCCCTACCACGCCCTCGCCGCTGACCGGATCGTATGGCTTGCCCACGCCCGACACCAGGAACAGGTGGGCATTGTTGTAGGCAAACGTACTGGCAATCACCAGGTCGGCCGGTTGCTCGACGGTCTTGCCGTCGGCATTGACGTACGTGACGCCGGTGGCCTTCTTCTTGCTGCTGTCGAGGTTAATGCGCAGCACATTGCAGTGCGGGCGCAATTCAAAATTGGCCACCTTGCGCAGCGCCGGCATGATGTTGACCTGCGGCGACGCCTTGGAATAGTTGTAGCACGCAAAACCGGAACAGAAGCCGCAGAAGTTACACGGCCCCATCTGGCAGCCATACGGATTGGTGTACGGACCCGAGGCATTGGACGACGGCGCCACGAACGGGTGCAGGCCCACGTCGGCAGCCGCCTTGTGGAACAGGTGCGCCGTGTACGGCACCTTCTGCGGTGGCAGCGCGTAATGGTCGGAGCGGCTGGGCTCGAAAAAATTGCCTTCGCCGACGACCTTGCCATCGACGCGGTACGCCACGCCCGATGTGCCGAACACTTTTTCAACGAAGTCGAAGTGCGGTTCCAGCTCTTCGTACGTGACGCCGAAATCCTGGATGGTCATGCCTTCGGGAATAAATTTCTTGCCGTAGCGCGCTTCATAGTGCGAGCGCAGTTTCAGCTCTTCCGGCAGCACGCGCCAGTGCTGGCCCGACCAGTGCAGGCCGGCGCCACCGACGCCCGTGCCCGGCTTGAATGCGCCGATCTGGCGGTATGGCACGGCCACGCCGCCCACCGCGTGGCGGAACGTGAACGAGCCCTTGGACAAGTCCTGGAATAGTTTCGAACGCTGGATGTACGTGAGCTCGTCGAGGGTTTTCGGGTACGCGCCGTCCGGGTACGTGTCCTGGAATGCGCCGCGCTCGAGCGCCAGCACTTCCATGCCCGCTTCCGTCAATTCCTTGGCCATGATGGCGCCGGTCCAGCCGAAGCCGACAATGACGACCTCGACCTTTTTCATTGTGATATCTGCCATCTTGATTCCTTAAGCGATCGAGGCAGGTGGCAGCGGGTAATGCTTGCCGTATTGCTCGACCCAGTCCATATAGTCGGCGCGCGCGCCGGGGAAGTTGATCATTTTCCAGGCCGCCATGCCCTTGTTGCCGCCGTGGACGGGATCGCTGAAATAACCCTCGCGCGTGTTCTGCAGCAACTGGCCAAAGAAGGTCTTGGGCGGCACGTCGCCGATGGCCAGCGTGCCCTTTTCCAGTTCGCCGATGATGGCGTCCTGCTGCAGCGCGTCGAGCGCGGTAAACACCTTGCCCAGCCTGGCCTTGGTGGCGGTATCGAGGCCCGCCAGTCCGCTGCGGTACAACTCGCGCGGCGCCATGTGGAACTGGTAGCCGAACTCGGGAGTGGACGGCACGAACGGCGCCTGCATGAACCACAGCTTGCCGTAGGCATATGGGGTATCCATTTGCAGGTCGATGAACTCGTGCACGCCCGCTTCCAGCGCGCTGGGGCCGTCGCTGCTGGGAGGAATCAAACGCTGGACCAGCGCCTGCAAGGTCGCCCATTCCGTTTCATTGAAAAACTTGGGACGGTAGGCATCGGGCGCGGTGGTGCTGGCGGCCACGCCGACACCGGCGCCAGCGACCAGCGCCACGGCAGGCGCGGCGGTGATGGCTTTCCGCAGGAAGTTGCGGCGGTGGGGTGAGATACCGATTATTTTCATGGTTGACCCTTTCAGATTGTATAAAATCTGTTCTTAATTGATTTAAATCAGTGAAATGATACGCCTTATTTCATGGTTTTGTACATTGATGAACAAATCTAATGTAAAAACGGCATCTTACGCCGATTGGCTTTACTGTCGCGTTCGATAGATGCCTGGCCGGTGCACTGTCGCCGTCCCGATGGCGGTCGCTATAATCTAGGTTACATGAAAAGACTCTCCGACATCTCGGCCGCAGCGGCGGCTGCCGCCAGCAACCCCGACTTTGCCGCCGGCACCTTGAGCGAGCGGGTAGCGGGCGCGCTGCTCAACAAGATCCGTATCGACGGCCTCACGGTGGGTACGCGCCTGCCGTCGGAAACGGCAATGGCCCGGCATTTCATGGTCAGCCGCAACATCGTGCGCGCAGCCATCGCCCTGCTGCGGGAAGCCGGCGTGCTCGACACCCGCAAGGGCAGCGGCGCCTTCATCAGCCGCCTGCCGGTGGAAGACACCGACGCCCTGACGGCGCAGTCGATCGAGTCATTGCTGAACCTGATCGAAGTGCGGCGCGGGCTGGAGGGGGAAACGGCAGCGCTGGCGGCGCAACGGCGCACGCCCGGCCAATTGCTCGAGATCGAACGGGCCCTACAGCGCATTGAAGCGGCGGTGGCGCGTGGCGAAGACGGCGTGGAAGAAGATTTCCGTTTTCACCTGTCGATCGCGCACGCCACCGGCAACAGCGCCTGGCCCAAACTCGTGGAAATGTTTGCCGCGCCGATCCGGGCGGCCGTGCAGGTCACGCGCGCCAACGAGGCGCAGCGGGCCGAACTGGCGGCGCAGGTGCTGCACGAGCACCGCCAGATCGTGGCGGCAATTGCCGGCGGCCAGCCCGGCCAGGCGCGCGCGGCC
>JBEVMD010000079.1:0-5747 GCA_040508835.1 Duganella sp.
CACGCGGGCGCGGCGCGGTGGGACAACGGCGTCAGGCCAGTTGCAGGCGCGCGGCCGCGCCCGGCGATGCGGGGCGGCCCGGCTGGCGCGGCACGGCGCTGCCGGCCGGCGCCTGCAGCGTGAACACGGCCACCGCGGCGGCCAGTTGCGCGGCCTGCTGCTGCAGCGCGCTGGCTGCCGCCGCTGCTTCCTCGACCAGCGCGGCGTTCTGCTGCGTCACCTGGTCCATCTGGCCCACCGCCTGCGTGACCTGGGCGATGCCTGTGCTCTGCTCGGACGTCGCGTGGGCAATTTCCTGCATCTTGCCGCGCACGCTGGCGATGCTGTCCACGATGTCGCCCATGGTGGCGCCCGCATTGCGCACGAGCGCCGTGCCCGCCTGGACTTGCCCGGTGGAGTTGGCAATCAGTTCCTTGATCTGGCGCGCTGCCGCTGCCGAGCGCTGCGCCAGGTTGCGCACTTCGCTGGCCACCACGGCAAAGCCCCGGCCCTGGTCGCCTGCGCGCGCTGCCTCGACGGCGGCGTTGAGCGCCAGGATATTGGTCTGGAACGCGATGCCGTCGATCACACCGTTGATTTCCGCGATCTTGCTGGCCGACGCTTCGATGGCGGCCATGCTGGCGATGACCTGCTCGACCACGGCGCCGCCCTGGCGCGCCACGTCAGTGGCGGCCTCCGCATAGCTGTTGGCCTGGCGCGCGTTGTCGCTGGTCTGGCGCACGGTGGCCGTCAGCTGCTCCATCGACGCGGCAGTCTGCTCCAGCGCGCTGGCCTGCTCCTCGGTGCGGCTCGACAGGTCGAGGTTGCCGCTGGCGATTTCGCCCGTAGCGCTGGCGATGGTGTCGGACCCGCTGCGGATGGCGCCCACGGTGCGCGCCAGCATCGCCTGCATCACGCTCATCGCATGCAGCAGGCTGCTGTCATCGCCGGGACCGATGGCGACCGGCGCGGTCAGGTCGCCCGCTGCAATGCGGTGCGCGATGGCGGCGGCGTACGCCGGGTCGCCGCCCAGCTGGCGCAGCAGGCCGCGGTTGATCGCGATGACCACGCCGGCCAGCCCGCCGCACACGGTGGCCAGGATCAGCAGCGCATGCAGCAGCGATGTATGGAAGGCGCGGTCGATGTCGTCGATATACACGCCGGAACTGAGATTCCAGTCCCAGGCCGCATGGTGGCGCACCCGCATCAGCTTGGGCTCCTCGGTGCTGCTGCCGGGGCGCGGGTACGCGTAATGGACGAAGCCGGTGCCGTCGCCGCGGCGGCCCACCTCGCCCACCTCGCTGAACACGTGCACGCCGTTGCGGTCCTGGTAGTCGGCCAGGTTCTTGCCGGTCATCTCGGGCAGGAACGGATGCATGACCACCACCGCGTGCGAGTCGATGACGGTGATATAGCCATCCTGGCCGTAGCGGAAATTTTTCAGGCGCGCCAGCGCTTCGCTGCGCGCCTGGCCGTCGGTGAGTTTGCCGCTGCGGGCCAGCGCTTCGTATTCGAGCACGATGCTGTAGGCGGCATCGACGATGTTGGTCAGATCGTTGCGCCGTTCGGCTATGCGCAGGTCGCGCTGCGACCACGCGTTGAAGGTGGACAGCCCGGCCACGCACAGCAGTGCGAAGACGGACGGCAGCCAGAGTTTCTGCGAGAAGGAAAGCGATGTCATCGATGGTCCTGGAGATAGAGGGGGCACGGCCGCGAACGGGCCATGCCAGTGTCTCTATTTCCTGACGGCAGCGCCAATTAGTTCGGCGCCGCCTAACCGATAAGCCGGACCCGCAGCTGGCCGGTCCGCGCTACTGCCCGCTCAGGCGCCCGGCGCCGTCGCGATCGCGCCCAGCAGCTTGCGCACGGCGCCGTGCGCCATGACGATTTCCGGCGCATCGTGCAGCAGCGCGTTGTACCTGGCGCGGAACTCCAGGTCGCCCTGCTCCGACGGCCCGATCAGCGACTCGAACGCACGCCGGAACGTCGCGGCTTCGCCGGGCGCCAGCGTCTGGTCCTGGTCGTCGAGGCGTTCGTCCATCTGCGCCATCAGCGCCGAGAGCTTTTGCAGCCAGGCGAAATGCGGGTGGTTGGTGACCAGCTGCAGCAGCTCGAGCGGGCTGCCCACGGGGCCGAAATATTGGGTCTCGACGTGGATCAGGTGCTTGTGCAGGTCGCGCAGGCCGCGCGCCAGGGCGGTCAGCTGGCTGCGTTCGGTGGCGTCGGCGCTGGCATGGGGGGCTGGTTGGGTCGTCATGCTGGTTCCCTTCATAAAGTTCAGGCCGCAGCTTAGCAGAGTCCCTCCGATGGCGGAGCCTATCTTTATGTAGTGGTGCGGGCCCCGTGGGCGTCCTACCATGGGGGTTCCTTTTCACCTCTCTGGAAGCTCCATGATGAACCCTAAACTCGAAGTCCTGACACCGCAAAACTCGCAACTGATCTTCATCGACCAGCAGCCGCAAATGGCGTTCGGCGTGCAGTCGATCGACCGTCAGGTACTGAAAAACAATACCGTGGGTCTGGCCAAGGCCGCCAAGGTATTCAATATTCCCACCACCATCACCACCGTGGAAACGCTGTCGTTCTCGGGCCACACCTATCCGGAACTGCTGGACGTCTTCCCGGGCAAGGACATCCTGGAACGCACCTCGATGAACTCGTGGGACGACCAGAAGGTGCGCGACGCGCTGGCCGCCAACGGCAAGAAAAAAGTCATCGTGTCGGGCCTGTGGACCGAGGTGTGCAACACCACCTTCGCCCTGTGCGCGATGCTCGAAGGCGGCTACGAAATCTACATGGTGTCCGATGCGTCGGGCGGCACGTCCAAGGAAGCGCACGACATGGCCATGCAGCGCATGATCCAGGCCGGCGTGATTCCGGTGACCTGGCAGCAGGTGCTGCTGGAATGGCAGCGCGACTGGGCGCACCGCGAAACCTACGACGCCGTGATGGCCATCGTCAAGGAACACTCGGGCGCATACGGCATGGGCGTCGACTACGCCTACACCATGGTGCACAAGGCCGAGCCGCGCGCCAAGCCCGACCATAAGACCCTGGCCCCCGTACCGGCCAAGTAAGTCGGGAACACAAACCGGCAGCGCGCTTAAAACGCGCTGAGCAGGCCGCGCCGGGCCGCCACCGTGGCGGCTTCCGTGCGGCTGGCAACGTTGAGTTTGGCGAGGATGTTATTGACGTGGAATTTGACCGTGCCCACTTCGATGGCCGCGCTGCGCGCGATCATCTTGTTGCTCTTGCCGGTGGCCAGATAAGCCAGGATTTCCAGCTCGCGCCGCGACAGGCGCGCCTGCTCGGTGCGTGCGGACAGCTTGCTGACCACCTCGGGCGGCAGGAATTTCTGACCCCGCGCCACCGCCTCGATGCAGCTGACCAGCTGGTCGGCGCCGCTGTCCTTGAGCAGGTAGCCGCGCGCGCCCGCGCACAGGCCGCGATGCACGTCTTCGTCGCCCTGGTACGTGGTGAGAATGACGATGCGGGCGTCGGGGTCGATGGCAAGGATGTGGCCGATGGCGTCGAGCCCGTGCATGACGGGCATGCTCAGGTCCATTACCACCACGTCGGGCCGGTGCAGGCGGAACAGGTCGACCGCGCGCTGGCCGTTGTCGGCCTGGGCCAGCAGCCGGAAGTGCGGTAACGATGCGATGAGAGAACCCAGTCCCGCCAGGATCAGCGGGTGATCGTCGGCGATCAGGATGGAGATGGTGTCCATGTGGAATGTCCCTTCAGGCTGATGTGAAATGCGGTGCCGTGCGGCTGGCGCGACGTGGACCAGATGCGTCCGTTATGGGCCTGGACGATGGTGCGGCAGATCGCCAGGCCGATCCCCGTGCCGCCGGGCTTGGTGGAAAACAGCGGTTCGAACACGCGCTCGGCCGCCTTGGCCGGCACGCCCACGCCATTGTCTTCCACGCTGATGCGCACCGTGCCGGAAATATCGGCCAGGACCGAGCGCACCTCGAGCCGGCGCGGCCGCGTGTGCACGTCTTTCATCGCCTCGATGGCGTTGAGCACCAGATTCATCATCACTTGCTGCAGCTGTACGCGGTCGGCGCACAATGTGCGCGCGCCCAGCGTCAGGCCGTCATGGACTTCGATACCGTGTTTGTGCAACTCCGCCCGCAGCAGGCGCAGCACTTCGCGCAGGGCTTCGTCCACTGCAAACGTGGTCAGTTCGGGGGCGGCGCGGCACGACATGCCGCGGATGCTGCGCACCACGTCGCCGGCGGTGGCGCCGGCATGGCGGATCAGCTTGAGCGCATCGAGCGCCCGCTCGACCAGCAGCGCCTGGCAGGGGTCTGGCGCAGCCGGCAGCGCTGGCGAATAGTGCGCCAGCGCCTGCAGGCCGACTTCCGCATGCAGCACGATGGCGGCCAGCGGCTGGCTGACTTCGTGCGCGATGGACGCGGCGAATTCGCCCATGGACGAGATGCGCGCCAGCCGCGCCAGTTCTTCCTCGGCTTCCTGCAGCGCTTCTTCCGCCTGCAGGCGGCGCGCTTTTTCCGCCAGGTAGCGCCGGTACAGTTGCTCGCTGTCGAGCAAGCGGTCGGCTGCGCGGTGGGAGGCGGTGGCGGTGTCCATGAGCATAGTCACGCGGCGGGGTGAGCCGGTTACCTGGCCGCTTGCGTTTGCGCGGCCAGGTGTTCGCCGATGAACCAGCTGTGCAGCTCGTTGCTGCGCACGACCTGGCTGACGATCAGGTCGTTGGTGCCGTCGTCGCCGCCGTCCGCTGCCGCGCGCGCCAGCGGACGCGCTTCCAGCAAGATGGTTTCGTGCGCGTCCAGCAGGCCGGACAGCTGGGCGGCTGCGGTTTCGCGGCCGCGCGGGGCGCTGCGCGAAATGGTCGATTCTTCCACCACGTCCTGGGCCAGGGCGAAGGTGACGCCGCCCAGGGTTTGCACGCGCTCGGCGATGGCGTCCATGATGGCGACCTGCTCGTTGTAGTGCTGATCGAACAGCAGGTGCAGCTGGTGGAACGTGGCGCCCGAGACTTGCCAGTGGGCTTTTTTGTACGCGTCGCGGATGGCCATGGTGTGGGCCAGCAGGCGATTGAGGGCGTGCACGCTTTGCGCGCGGCATTCCGCCGACAGGCCGATGCGCACGTCCGCCAGGGAACCGAAGGCTTGCAGGATGTCTGTGTGTTGGGTGCTCATGATGTGCTTTCGTGGATATCTGTCTGACTCATTATCGGGCCGGATGGTTCCGGCGCTTAGCTCCGAAAGAGTGATGCAGAACGTTGAACAGGGGAGGGAATCGGCTTACCCGATCGGGGGATGGCGGCCGGGCGGCTGCCATCCCGGCGCACGTCAGGACTGCAGGAAGGCCAGCAGGTCGGCGTTGAGCTTGTCCTTGTGGGTGGTGGGCAGGCCGTGCGGCGCGCCTTCGTACACCACCAGCTTGGCGTTCTTCAGCAGCTTGGCCGCGGCGCGGCCCGCCGTATCGATCGGCACGATCTGGTCGTCGTCGCCGTGCACCACCAGCACCGGCACGTCGATTTTTTTCAGGTCGGCCGTGAAGTCGGTTTCCGAGAACTGCTTGATGCAGTCGTACGCGTTCTTGATGCCGCACTGCATGCCCTGGGCCCAGAACGTGTCGCGCACGCCTTCGGACACCTTGGCGCCGGGGCGGTTGTAGCCGTAGAACGGCATCGTGATGTCGCGGTAGAACTCCGCCCGGTTGCCGACCACGCCGGCGCGAATGCCGTCGAAGACCTCGATGGGCAGGCCGCCAGGGTTGGCCGCCGTCTTCAGCAT